>CALWEE010000234.1 GCA_944376975.1 uncultured Lachnospiraceae bacterium | reverse complement strand
CATCTATATCGCTCCTTCCCAGTTTGAAGCGCTTTTCGTCAGCGCGGCCCATACGGAAGCGGACATAGCCCGGACGAAAAAGGCCATCGAAAAAGCGCTGAGCCAGTGGAAAGTGCTCCATTGACAGGACGGACAGACGCGGGGAACATAGATATGAATGGAAAAAGCAAGGGGACGTGGCTGGTGGCGGCCGGGACGACGGAATCGGAGGAAGCCGTGGCGCTCTTACTGGAGGCCGGATCTAGCGTGATCGTATCTTCGGCCACCGATATGGGGGCCCGTATGTTTGACCGGCTGTCGGCGGAGTATCCGGACAGTCTTGAGCGGCTGACCGGACGGAGAGACTGTACAGCATGGAAAAAACTGATCCGGGACAGACAGATCGAAAGCGTCCTGGACGCGACCCATCCTTTCGCAGTGGAAGTGTCCCGGGAACTGAAACAGGCCTGCCTGGACACGGATGTTTTGTATCTGCGCTATCTTCGGCCCGCGACGGATCACAGCGCTTATAAAGATGGGATATACTGGGCAAAAGACGCGGTGGAGGCGGCGGATACCGCTTCCCGCCTTGCCGGCGAAGACGGACGGATCCTTCTGACCACCGGCGTGGTCACGCTGCCGATATATCGGGAGCGGATACCGGGATTTCAGGACCGGTGTTACGCAAGAGTGCTGGATACGCCGTCTTCCCGGGCGGCCTGTGAAAAGATCTTTTCGGACGCCGGCCATTGGCGCGCCCAGGATCCGCCTTTTGACGCCGACGCCAATGAACGGCTGATCCGGCAGATCCGGGCGGAGGTGCTGGTGTCCAAGGACAGCGGGGAAAGCGGCGGCGTGGAAGCGAAACTGGCGGCGGCCAAACGGGCCGGCATCCCGGTCGTTTTGATCCGAAGGCCGGAGGAATCGGGGATCCGCTCAAAAGAAGAACTGGCAGAGATACTTCGGAGGATGGCATATGGAGTATTTTGATATATTAGATGAAAACGGAAACAAGACCGGACGGGTCAAAGAACGGGACGCGGTCCACAGGGACGGCGACCTGCATGGCGGCGCCCATATGTGGATCGCGAGAGATCTTATGCCGGACGGCGATTTTATGGTGCTGCTCCAGAGAAGGAGCCGGGATAAAGATTCTTTTCCCGGATGTCTGGATATATCCAGCGCCGGCCATGTGGATGCCGGAGAAACCTTTTTATCCGCGGCGGTCCGGGAACTGAAAGAGGAACTGGGTCTTTCGGCGACGGATGGGCAGCTCCATTTTCTTTTCCGGAACCGGACCAAAGGCACATACCAGTTCCACGGCAAAATATTCCGGAATGAGGAGATCCATCACGTGTATCTGGTGGATCCGACGGTCAGCCTTAAAGATCTGCGTTTCCAGAAAGACGAGATCGAAGAACTTGTCTGGCAGAAAGCGTCCCGGGTGATGGCGGCGCTTAAAGCGAAAGATCCGGCTTACTGTATCGAACGGGAAGAATTTGAGCGGCTTGCCGCGTACATCACGGAATACGGGAGGGATAAATATGGACTATAACTACCTGCTGTTCGATCTGGACGGCACGCTTACGGAGCCAAAAGAAGGCATTACCCGATGCGTCCAGTACGCTCTGGAAGCCATGGGGATCCATGAGCCGGACCGGGAAAAACTGGTGCCCTTCATCGGACCGCCGTTAAAAGAAATGTTCATGTCCACCTATCAGATGGATGAAAAGACCGCTGAGAGGGCGATCGAAAAATACAGGGAACGCTTCCGGGAAAAGGGGATTTTTGAAAATGGCGTCTACCCGGGCATACCCGAAGCGTTAAGCCGGCTTAAGGAGGCGGGCAAGATCATGGCGGTGGCGTCCTCCAAGCCTCAGCCTTTCGTAGAGCGGATCCTCGCGCATTACGGACTGGACCGGTTTTTCCAGGTGGTCGTCGGAAGCGAGCTGAACGGCCGGCGGACGGATAAACAGGAAGTGATACAGGAAGTATTTCGTCGGTTTGGTCTGGAAGAAAAGGACAGACGGCAGGCGCTCATGATCGGCGACCGCAGATACGATGTGGAGGGCGCGAAAAAGATGGGCGTGGACTGTCTTGGCGTCACCTTCGGATACGCGGCGGATGGTGAGCTTGAAGAAGCGGGGGCGGATCTCATCGTGGATTCCGCCCAGGAGATGGCCCGGGTGATCCTGTCGCCCATACGCAAGATCGCGATCATCGGCATGGGCGCTTTAGGCATCCTGATGGGCGAAGAAATGACGGCCTGTCTGGGCCGGCATCAGGTATGGTTCATCGCCGACCGGAACAGGCAGGAGCGGTACCGGAAAGAAGGCGTCTGGTTCAACGGCCGGAAGATGGACTTCGCGATGAAGCTTCCCGAAGAAACGGCGAAAGCGGACCTGGTGATCGTGGCGGTGAAAGCGACCGGCCTTGAACAGGCTGTGGAAGATATGAAAAACGCCGTGGGAGACGAGACGACGATCGTGTCGCTGCTCAACGGCATTACCAGCGAAAAGCGGCTGGGCGAAGCCTTCGGCATAGAAAAAGTCGTCTGGTGCGTGGCCCAGGGAATGGACGCGGTGAAGGAAGGCACATCCTTGACCTGCGACCAGAGAGGATGTCTGTGTATCGGCCGGCTTCCTGAAGAGACGGAAAAGCAGCGGAAAGTGGATGAACTGGCCGCGCTGTTTGAAGAAGCCGGACGCGGGTATACGGTCGAGGCGGATATCAAAAGGCGTATGTGGGCGAAACTCATGATGAACGTGGGGATCAATCAGGCCTGTATGGTTTACGAGACCAACTATGGCGGCGTCCAGAAGAAGGGCCGGGCGCGGGATCTGATGATCGACGCCATGAAAGAAGTCATCGTTTTGGCCCGGGAAGAAGGCGTGCCCCTCGATGAAACGGATCTGAACGCGTATCTGGCGCTGATCGATACCCTGACGCCGGCGGGCATGCCCTCCATGCGCCAGGGGGGACTGGCCGGCAGACCTTCCGAAGTGGATCTTTTTGCCGGG
>CALWEE010000233.1 GCA_944376975.1 uncultured Lachnospiraceae bacterium | reverse complement strand
GAGAAGGTCAGGTTGCGTTCCAGCGTATTCCCGCCGGTGATGACCGTTTCCACATCGATATGATGGATGTCGATGCTGTAGGACATTTCCACCTGTACCCGGTCTGAAGGACCCACAACGATATACGCGCTGGATGTGTCCCCTTCCTGTTCCGTGGAAAAATTCCTTAAAAATCCGGTAAGGGATTCACAGGACTCAAATGAATAACGGGAATCGGCGGTCAGATGATAGGTCATCGTCGTACCCGGACGGCTGAAATCAAGGAAATACGACCCGTCCAGATAGATGGTCAGATCCCTTCTCGCTTCCAGTGTCTGATCGTTGTTCCCTTCGTCTTTCACTTCAAACTCACAGTTCTCTGTGGACAGGATGGTATTTAACTGTTCCACCAGCGACGCTTCATTATAAGCGCTGAAACCAAAGGTATAGATCCTCTGGCTGTCTGAGCCGGTCACGTCGTAGGTGGCGCCCGCCGGCGTCAGCCGACGCATGACCGTATCCATCCGGTCACCCATGGTGTAATAGACATCGTTGTCCACAAAGAAATGGATCTCCGCTTCGTAGGCATTGTCATGTATGGTGATATCCGCGGAGATGGAATCAAACGCGTGGGACTCCATCCGCTCCACCTTGATCGGCTGTTCCGACGGCAGCGCTTCACCGCCATCAAAGACCACCTGGGTCTCGCCCAGAGTGAAGATATCTTCCAGCCCCTGATCCTGAAGGTCGCCGTATTCACCGGCCAACGCCTCCAAAAGCCATTGGAACAGCTCCAGCGACGTGAAATCTTCCTGGAGCATGAACCCGTTTTTAAACATGGAATCCGAATAGTCAAAATAAATACCCGGCGTCCGTTCCAGTATCTGTCCGATCTTGTTTTCGTAATCCGTATAATTGGCGAAGGGCAGAGTCATGGTAATGCGTACATCCCCGTCCTCCACACTGGCCTGGCACATCATGGTAGCCGGACAATACTGGGTCACCATGTCCTGGAGCCGCTCCAGGTCGCCGCCGAACGCCCGGTCAAATATGCTGTTTGACAGGACCGTCGTCATGACCCTTTGGCCCTTGAAATTTTCGTCCATTTCCATTTGGGTATCAATGGTCATCTTCCGGAATCCCGCGCACGCCATCAGAAAAAATGCCGCGCACACGATCAGTCCGGTCAAAAGTATTTTCGCTGTTTTCTCTCCGCGCATCGGGATCTTTCCCCCTTTATCTGTCCAGGCACAGCCGCATCCGGTTCATGGCCCGCTTCACTGTCAGTTCCCGGATCTTCTGCCGGCTGCCGCGAAGGCGACATTCTTCCACTGTGACCTCGCCCCCGACAACGCATCCGATATACACAAGTCCGACCGGTTTTTCCAAAGTGCCTCCCCCCGGTCCGGCGATCCCGGTAACCGATATGGCCGCGTCCGCGCCGGCTGCTTTCGCCGCCCCCAGCGCCATCTCTTCGGCGCACTGACGGCTGACCGCGCCGAACCGGCGCAGCGTTTCTTCCTTAACGCCAAGCACGTTGTGTTTGACCTGGTTGTCATAGGTGATAAAACCCTGGCGGAACACGTCGCTCGCCCCGGCCACGTTGACGAGCGTTCCCGCCAGGAGGCCGCCGGTACAGGATTCCGCCGTTGTAATGGTCATGTTTTTTTCTTTCAGGAGTCGGACCAGATGTTCCTCCATCGTCTCGTCTTCCATCGTGTAAATGTTTTCACCCAGCCGTTCCCGGATCTTTTCGATCATCGGTGCCACCAGCGCTTCACCCTCGGCCGCGTCTTTCGCCAGCGCCGTCACCCGAAGGTGGACTTCGCCAGTCTTGGCATAGGGCGCGATGGTCGGGTTGGTCTGGGCGTCGATGATATCCTGCAGCATTTCCGCCACGCCGCTCTCTCCTATGCCGCATATTTTGAGGGTCCTTGAGTAGAGCGTCCCCGGCGTCAGCGACTCCAGATAAGGTTTTACTTTATCACGGAACATGGGGATCATCTCTCCGGGAGGTCCCGGCATTAAAACGACGATCTTGCCCGCGTCGGTCTTTATGAGCATTCCCGGCGCCGTCCCGTTGGGATTGTCAAGGATCATGGCCCCGTCGATCACAAGGGCCTGTTTCAGGTTATTGGCCGCCATATGCCGTCTTCCGGTCTTTTCAAAATAGTCCTCGATGCCTGCGCGTATGGCCGGATCTTCATACATGCCCCGGCCCAGCACCTTGGCCAGCGTTTCTTTTGTCAGGTCGTCTTCTGTAGGCCCCAGTCCGCCGGACAAAAAGACCACGTCCGACCGGTCCAGCGCCGCGCGTATCACGCCGGCAAGCCGTTCCTCGTTATCGCCCACCGTCACCTGATAGTAACAGGATATCCCAAGCATGGCACATTCCTCAGACAGATAACGGGCATTCGTATTCGTGATATTTCCAAGCAATATTTCCGTTCCAACGGATAGGATCTCTGCTGTCATTACATTTTGCCTCCCAGGACACGTTTATTCTTGATCACATAGTCCACCATGGAAATGATGGTGAGCGCCAGTGACAGATAGATCATGATCTGTTCCGCCACGAAAACGGCGCTGCCGCCGAAATCAGGAAGCATGAAGATGATCGTCACCATGGTCACCGCCGTCTTTAGTTTTCCCCAGTAGCCTGCCGCGATGACCACGCCGGACTCCGCCGCCACGAGACGGAAGCCGCTGATGAAAAATTCCCGGCTGATGATGATCAGCACGATCCACGCCGGCATCCGGTCAAGCTCGACAAAGCAGATGAGCGCCGCGGCCACCAGCAGCTTGTCCGCCAGAGGATCCATAAACTTTCCAAAATTGGTCACCAGATGATATTTCCTCGCGATCTTTCCATCCAGCATATCCGTCAGGCTGGCCAGGATGAACAGGATCGTTGCCGGCCACGCGTGGCCGGTCATCAAACAGACAACAAAAAACGGGATCAATATCACGCGTAAAACCGTTAATTTATTGGGTAAATTCATAAAGCACCTCCCCTGTCAGGTCGTAAGCGTCCGAACCGGTCAC
>CALWEE010000232.1 GCA_944376975.1 uncultured Lachnospiraceae bacterium | reverse complement strand
GTTTCATGGGAGGAGGTATGTTCCCGGATGAATTTTTCCATGGGAAGCCATATAGCAAACCGGCCGGAAAGCATCCGGGCCGCGTAGACCCGCAAGGTCCATATGCCCGGTTCCGGTCGTGTAAACCGAAGGACCATCAAAAACTGGCCGCCTTCTGTCTGGGCCGTCTTATCGCCCACATAGATCCGGGTCCCATAGGACAAAAGTTCCGTCGTCTGCGACTGGCCCAGGCCGGACGAGCCCCGGCGGACCACTTCGCCGCCCGGCGATACGATCTCCACGGAGAACACGTCGGCGGAAGCGCCCCACAGCTCCATCTGGAACCCGTTTTCCCCTTCATCCACTCTCAGTTCCACGGCCCGGTATCCCTTTTCCTGATCCACCTGGCCGGAGGCATGATGGGCGCGCCCCAGCTCATTTCCCGCAGCGGTGACAACGCAGCAGCCCACCGCGTCGTTCACGTCCGACAGATACCGGCACAATTTGGAACTGCCGTCATGGCTTGAAAGGCTGCACCCTATGCCCAGGCAGATGACAAGGGGCTGCCCGCGTTCGCGGGAAAGGGCGACCAGCCAGGCCACGCCGGCCATCACGTCATTTTCCTGATAAGCCGGCGTGCCATCCGGTATAAAATAGTACTGCCGAAGATAGTCCTTTGCCTGTTTCAGACGCACCACCGCGATATGGGCCCCCGGCGCCGCCCCGATGAAGGTCCCGTCTTCCGAAGCGCTCCCGGCGGCGATGCCGGCCAGGAACGTACCATGGCCTTCCATGTCTTCTTCCGGCACCACGGACAACGGATCCCTCTCGGCAAGCGCCCGGTCGATCATGTCCTTCCCATACACACTGCCGTAGGCAAAGCCTTCCGGAGGCGCGCCGTCCGTGCCGGACTGATCCCAGATCGCCAATACGCGGCTCGCGCCGTCCGGATACCGGAACGCCGGATGGGTATAATCGATCCCGGTATCCACGATACCCACGATCACACCCGTCCCCAGATAGCCGGATCCGGGGCTTTGGTGGGCGCTGAGTATACCGCTTTCTTCCATGCTGGTCGTATCTAAAAGCCCCAGGAGATGGGGAATGATGGCATGGTCATATTTATCCGGGTCAAGCCTGCCGTCTTCCGGAAGCCGTTTATGGATGATGGCGAATCCGGATCCCACCGTTTCGTAACAATCCGGAGCGTACCGGAGCCGGAGCGCCTCCTCCTGCCCCGCGTATTCCACGATAAAGTCCCCGTATTCAGGGGACACGATCGCGCTGCTGCATGGTCCTGCCATGAAAAAACTCCGTTTTTTATTATACGTATGCGGCCCGGTCAGTCATTATGCGGCAAGCTGGCCACGCCCCGCATCTCAATGCGCGGGCCGCCGGTTTTTTCGATATACGGCCGGGTGATCGTCACCCGCCCGATATTGTCGTCTTTCGGTATCTCATACATGATATCCAGCATGAATTCCTCTATGATCGACCGGAGCGCCCGGGCGCCGGTCTTTTTGGCCATGGCCCGTTCGGCGATGGCTTCCAGGGCGTCGTCGTCAAAGGCCAGATCCACCTCGTCCAGGCGGAGCAGCTTCTGATACTGTTTGATGATGGCGTTTTTCGGTTCCTTGAGTATGCGGATCATCGCGTTTTTATCCAGCCCCTTCAAGGTAAAGATGACCGGAAGCCGGCCGATGAACTCCGGTATCATGCCGTAATTGCGCAGATCGTCGATGGTCACCTGTTCCAGTATGTCCGGCGCGTTATCCCACGCGTCCCGGAGCGTGGCGCCGAAGCCCATGGAACTTTGCCGGTTCAGCCGTTCCTTGATCACGTTCTCCAGATCCGGGAAAGCGCCGCCGCAGATGAACAGGATGTTCCGGGTATTGACTGTTGTCAGCGGGACCATGGCGTTTTTGCTGTTGGCGCCCACGGGCACTTCCACCTCGCTGCCTTCCAGCAGCTTTAACAGTCCCTGCTGCACCGACTCGCCGCTCACGTCCCGGCTGGTCGTGTTCTTCTTTTTGGCGATCTTGTCGATCTCGTCGATAAAGATGATGCCTTGTTCCGCCTTTTCCACGTCGTTGTCCGCGGCGGCCAGAAGCTTGGATACCACGCTTTCAATATCGTCTCCGATATATCCGGCCTCGGTCAAAGACGTGGCGTCAGCGATAGCCAACGGCACATCCAGAAGCCGGGCCAGCGTCCGGACCAGATAGGTCTTTCCGCAGCCGGTCGGCCCGATCATGAGCATATTGGACTTTTCGATCTCGATCTCGTCCATCGTGTCCGTAGCTACCCGTTTATAATGGTTATACACTGCCACCGACATCACTTTTTTCGCCTGGTCCTGCCCGATCACATATTCATCCAGCTTCGCTTTGATCTGATGGGGCGCCGGTATATGTTTCAGATCCAGAAGGGGCTTTACCTCTTCCTTCTTCTTTTTCTTTTTCAGTTTCTGGGACTGGGGGATCGTCTCCTGAAAATCCATGCCGAACATATCGGCCAGGTTCATCCCCTTCATCAGGTCTTCGTAACTGATCTGCTGCGTGTTCATGGCGTTCAGGCTGCGCTGCATGCAGTCTGAGCAGATACATATATTGTTCACCGGCAGATGGATCATCTTTCCGGCTTTGCTTTCCGGACGCCGACAGACATAGCAGATATCTTCATAATCCGATGTGTCGTCCGTCTCTTTTTTTATCTCTTTCCCCGTTTCTTCGGGTTCCTGTTCTTTTAATTCGTCATCCGGTCCTTTCACTGTTCTTCCTCCTGTCATCACACCTGTACTGAAGTTTTTACGGATCACTTTTTATTATATATGAAAAAGGGACTGTATTGCAACAGTCCCTTATAATGGATCCGGTCATCCGGTATATGGTATTTTACTGCACGGAAGGCGCTTCATCCGCCTTGGATCCGAGGATGGTGGACAGCTCAAGTTTCGAGAAATCGCCATCCCTTCCCTGTCTCTGGACAGTCAGCATAACCTGATCTCCCGGCGCGCATTCCGCCAGAAGTTCCTGAAGCTCATCC
>CALWEE010000231.1 GCA_944376975.1 uncultured Lachnospiraceae bacterium | reverse complement strand
TCCTCCTTAGCTCAGTCGGTAGAGCATGCGGCTGTTAACCGCAGTGTCGTTGGTTCGAGTCCAACAGGGGGAGCGAACAAGGCTTGTGATCGATAGGTTTACAGGCCTTTTTTTGTTTTTGCGAGGAGATAAAGACATGGGAAAAGACATACATATCGTTCCCCATTTTCATTGGGACAGAGAATGGTATTTTACCTCGGAAGAGTCAAGGATATATCTGGTAAATGATATGGAGGAGATCCTTGATATGCTGGAAACGCATCCGGACTATCCCTGTTTTGTACTGGATGGCCAGACCTCCATATTGGAAGATTATCTGCGGGTCAAACCGGAAAATGAAGACCGGCTGAAAAAACAGGTGGAAAAAGGACGGCTGATCATTGGCCCCTGGTATACGCAGACGGATGAAATGGTCGTGGGCGGCGAATCGATCGTAAGGAATCTTTTGTACGGAAAACTGGACTGTGAAAAATATGGACCGCGGATGATGATCGGTTATCTTCCTGATTCTTTTGGCCAGTCCGCCAGAATGCCCCAGATATTAAATGGGTTCGGTATAACCCGATTCCTGTTCTGGCGAGGGGCGTCCGAGCGCAAAGGCGTTACCCGGACGGAATTCATATGGGAAGGTGCAGACGGGGCGAATGTCCTTGCCCTGCTCATGCCTTACGGATACGCGATCGGGAAATATCTGCCGGCCGATCCAAAACCGTTGAAGGCAAGGCTGGATAAAGTGCTTCCCGCCCTTGACCGGGGCACAAAGACCGACCATATCCTTCTTCCCAACGGTCACGATCAGATGCCGATCCAGAAAAATATCTTTCAGGTGATGGAACAGATCGAAGCCTGCTATCCGGACAGAAAAGCTGTCCTTGGCCGGTACGAAGATCTTTTTGAAATATTGGAAAAGACGCCCGGGCTGGATAGGGTACAGGGCGAATTTTTGGACGGCAAATATATGCGGGTGCACAGAAGTATCTATTCGTCCCGGGCAGATCTGAAATCGGCCAATACGCGTATCGAAAATAAGATCACGAACCTGTTGGAGCCGTTGGCTTCCATCGCCTACAGCCTGGGATTTACTTATGAACACGGCCTGATGGAATTGATATGGAAGGAATTGCTGAAAAATCATGCCCATGATTCCATAGGCTGCTGCTGCGGTGACAAGGTCCACCGGGCGATCGCGGACCGGTTTTTCCTGGCGGAGGAGCGGACGGACCGACTGATCGACCACTATAAACGTAGGATCGCGGACGCGATGGACGACGAAGACGGTCCGGAAAAACTTCTTGTGTTCAATACGCTGCCTTACGCGCGGAAAGGCGTTATTATGGCAAAAATAACCACGAAGATGGAAAATTTCCGTCTGATCGGTGAAGATGGCCAGGACCGGCCATTCGAGATACTGGATAAAAAAATGGTGGACGCGACCCTTGTGGACAGGCAGATCGGCCATTACGGCTTACGCGATCCCTTTTACAGATATACGGTCGTGTTTGAAGATACCTCCCCGTCGATGGGATATACATCGTACCGTGTCGAGGCGGTTTCGGGGAAAGCCGGGATAAAGACTTGGACGGCCGGGGCGGATACGTTGGAGAACCGGTATTATCAGATCCTTTGCGAACCCAACGGCACTTTGACGGTCACAGATAAAAAAACAGGCCGGATCTATAAAGACGTGCTTCTTGTGGAAGATGGGGGCGACGATGGCGATGGCTATGACTATTCGCCGCCAGTATCGGATCATGTGCTGACAAACCGCTATGTCCAGGCAGAACGATGTGTAAAAAACGGTCCCTTTTTATCTGCCGCGGATATTTCTTTCCGGCTTCCGGTCCCGAAAGATCTGGAAAGCAGAAGGAAAGGACGCATGGATGGGTACATGGATATTGGCTTCCATATTGAGCTGGAGAAAGACGCGCCGGTGATACGCGTTGTCATGACGGTGGATAACCAGGCGGCCGACCACAGGGTAAGGGTGCTTGTTCCCGGCGATAAAAGCAGCGCGTTTTCCTTGTGCGATGATCCTTTCGGCATGATCCGGCGCCCGGCGCACGACGACGCCATGGACGTCTGGGAAGCGGAAAAATGGGTGGAACGTCCGGACGCCATTTATCCGTTTTTGTCATATACGCGCATGGACGGGCCGGATGGAATGGCCGTGCTGACAAATTCTGTCAGGGAATACGAGATCACGGGGGAAGCCCGCGATACGATCGCGGTCACTGTTTTCAGAAGCGTCGGCGTCCTGGGAAAAGAAGATCTGGTCCGCAGGCCCGGAAGACCCTCCGGGATCAAGCTGGACACGCCGGATTCGCAGATGCCTGGCGTGAACCGGTACGACATCGCGCTGACATGCGACTGGGAGAATGCCGCGCGTCGGGCCAAAGAATATCTGACGCCTCTTTTTACTTATAATAAGATGACCCACGACGCTTTGCGGTTAAATAAACCGGAGATACGGACAGAGCGCGGTTATAGCCTTCTTCAGATCGACGATCCGTCCGTTGTGCTCAGCGCTCTTAAAAAAGAAGAAAAAGGCGATGGACTGATCTTGCGCTGCTATAACGGGGATGTCCGGGAACGGACAGCCCGGCTGAAGACCGACCTTTTGGTCGCCGGGGAAGTCCGGCTGGATGAGACCGGGCTACGGTCGATAAAAGATCCGGAACGGCTCTTGCTGAAACCGGATCAAAATAAGACCCTGCTGCTGAAAAAACGGTGATCGGGAAGGGGAAGCCGCCGGATCTTTCGGTTATGATAGAACGATCAGTTTATAAGGGAGGGAAAAATGGCGAAAAAATTTTATCGGACGGATCTTGGAAAAGGATATTACGCGGAGTATCGGGAGGTGTCCAACGGTTTTAACGGGAAGCATAAGGTCAATATGATGCTTTATAAAGACGATGGCTTTTTCGTATGCGAGATCACGGACACAGACGGATATTTTGTCGATTTTCCAGGCGTTAAAGAAGGCGCGTGGCGGAAAAAGCTGGTAGGGGATCTGATCTTATGCGCCCGTTTTCATTCATCGATCTGGAGACTGGAC
>CALWEE010000230.1 GCA_944376975.1 uncultured Lachnospiraceae bacterium | reverse complement strand
CCGCATCCTGTCCGGTCATGGCATCCACCACGAGGATCGTCTGATCCACATGGACCGCGTTCTTGATCTGGACAAGTTCCTCCATCATGTCTTCATCTATGTGAAGGCGGCCTGCCGTATCCAGGATGACCACGTTCTGGCCATTCAGCCTGGCATGCTCCACCCCGGCTTTCGCGATATCCACCGGCGCGTTTTTATCGCCCATGGAAAAGACCGGAACATCCTGCTTTTCCGCGTTGACCTGAAGCTGACGGATCGCGGCCGGACGGTACACGTCGCAGCCCACCAGCAGCGGCTTACGGCCCTTGCCTTTCAGCTTTCCGGCGATCTTGACGCTGGTCGTCGTCTTTCCGGCGCCCTGGAGGCCCGCCATGAGGATCACCGTCACTTCGCTTGACGGACGAAGGGCGATCTCTGTCGTCTCGCTTCCCATGAGGGAAACCATCTCTTCATTGACGATCTTGATCACCGTCTGTCCCGGCGTCAGGCTTGTCAGCACATCCTGTCCTACGGCCCGCTCCTGAACGCTTTTGATGAACTGGCGCACGACCTTGAAATTGACGTCGGCTTCCAGCAGAGCCATCTTGACTTCTTTCAGCGCCGCTTTCACATCGGCTTCCGTCAGACGGCCTTTGCTCCTTAAATTTTTAAATACATTCTGTAATTTATCGGATAAACTTTCAAATGCCATAGGCCCTCCGGATAACGTTACATTTCGTCCAGGATGTCGCTGGATATCTGCTCGATGCGGCGCACGCACTCGAGCATGCTTTCCGGATCGTCCGATTCGGCCAGGATCCGGTTGGCGCAGGCGTAAATATTCTCTACCTGGACTTTGGCGTTGAGGAACTTGCGCACCAGATGGAGCTTTTCCTCGTAGCCGTTCAGCTGTTTCTCGCAGCGGCGCACGATATCATACACACCTTGTCTGCTGATATGGCGCGCTTCACCGATCTCGCTGAGGGAATAGTCGTTGAGTACAAAGTCTTCATAAATGGACTTCTGATGTTCCGTCAGGAGTTCGCCATAAAAATCATAAAGCAATGCCTGTTTTACCAATTTTTCCACAAAGAAACACCACCTGTAAAGTAGTTTCACTTTACAGATGGTATTGTAGCCTATTATCATCCAGGTGTCAACTCTTTTTTAGTAAATATCTTTCGGCACTTTCAGTATGGGTCTGTACCCGCCTTCTTCCAGCGCCTTTAATATCCTGTTCTTATGTTCTGTCCCGAAAGCTTCCATGGTAATGCGCAGTTCCACGGCCGCGTTCCGGTTGACGCTGACAAACTGATTATGCTCCAGGCGGATCACGTTGCCCTGGAGTTGGGCGATGACCTTGGATACGGCCACCAGTTCGCCCGGCTTATCGGGAAGGAGCACGGAAACCGTAAAGATCCGGTCTCTCTGCATCAGTCCCAGCTGGACGATGGAGGACATGGTGATCACGTCCATATTGCCGCCGCTTAATATGGATACGACTTTCTTCCCTTTGATATCCAGATGTTTCAGGGCGGCCACCGTCAGAAGGCCTGAATTTTCCACGATCATCTTGTGGTTTTCCACCATGTCGAGGAAAGCGGCTACCAGCTCGTCATCCGCGACGGTGATGACCTGATCCACATTTTTCTGAATATACGGAAAGACCACATCGCCCGGTGTTTTGACCGCCGTACCGTCGGCGATCGTCGACACCTCCGGCAGGGTGACGACCTTGCCGGCTTCCAGCGAAGCGGTCAGGGACGCCGCGTTTTCCGGCTCCACGCCGATCACTTTTATATTGGGGTTCAAAAGCTTCGCGAGGGTCGCCACGCCGCCGATCAGGCCGCCGCCGCCGATGGGCGCCAGGATCATATCCACGGTGGGCAGTTCCTTGAAGATCTCCATGGCGATCGTTCCCTGTCCCGTGGCGATCATCTCGTCGTTAAAAGGATGGATGAAGGTGTATCCCTTCTCTTCCGCCAGGGAAAGGGCGTATTTACAGGCGTCATCATACACGTCGCCGTAAAGGATGACTTCCGCGCCGTAATTTTTCGTCCGGTTCACTTTGATCAGCGGAGTCGTCGCCGGCATGACGATGACCGCTTTTGTATGGAACAGTTTGGCCGCCAGAGCCACGCCCTGGGCATGGTTCCCGGCAGACGCGGAGATGATGCCCTTTTTCCGGGCTTCCTTGGAAAGCTGGCTGATCTTGTAATACGCGCCGCGTATTTTGTAAGCGCCGGTCAGCTGCATATTCTCCGGTTTAAAATAAACTTTTCCTCCGGTCAACGCCGAATAATAATCGCTGAATATCAGTTTGGTCTCCAGCAGGATCGGAGCGAGCATCTCTGAAGCTTCTTCAAATTTTTCAAGTGTCAGCATCTTTTCATCTTCTTTCTTCCATCAAACTTTACATCTGCCCATCCCGGGTCTTTACGTCAAACAGCGCGTCTACGAACGCGTCGCAGTCAAACTTCTGCAGATCTTCGATCTTTTCGCCGATACCGATAAACTTGACCGGCACATTCAGCTCGGACTGTATGGCAATGGCGATGCCGCCCTTTGCCGTTCCGTCCAGCTTTGTAAGGATGATGCCGGTTATATCCGCCGTCTCCTTAAACTGCCGGGCCTGGGCAAGGGCGTTCTGCCCCGTCGTCCCGTCCAGGACGATAAAGGTTTCCCGGCGGGCCTCCGGATATTCCCGGGCGATGACCCGGTCGATCTTTTTCAGTTCTTCCATCAGGTTCTTTTTATTATGGAGCCTTCCGGCCGTATCGCAGATGAGCATATCCGCGTGCCGGGCCTTCGCGGCCGCTACCGCGTCAAAAACAACCGCCGCCGGATCGGACCCTTCCTGTCCGGTGATGATATCCACGCCGGCCCGCCTGGACCATTCCACAAGCTGCTCCGTGGCCGCTGCCCGGAACGTATCCGCCGCCGCCAAAAGCACCTTCTTCCCGGCGTTCTTATACTGACCGGCCAGTTTTCCCGCGGAAGTCGTTTTCCCGACGCCGTTGACACCGATCAGAAGGATGACCGACTTCTGGTCTTCAAAATCATAGGCCGCGTGGTCCACCGCCATCTGGTCCTTCAGGGACTGGATCAGCACTTCCCGGC
>CALWEE010000229.1 GCA_944376975.1 uncultured Lachnospiraceae bacterium | reverse complement strand
ACCGAGGCGTACGATCCGTCCAAAATGACCGACCCCAGCCTGATCATCTATTCGCCTGTACGGGTCCTTGGGAACAAGACCATCGTCACCAACGGGGACCAGACCGATACCATCTACGAACTGATGGACCGGCAGCAGACGTTTGAGCAGGCTTTGAAGACCCGGGAATTTGAGCCGGACGCGCCCAATTACACGCCCAGGATCTCCGGCATCCTGCACGTGGGTGAAGGGAAGTTCAACTACGCCCTTTCCATCATCAAGAGCAACCAGGGCCGGCCGGAAAGCTGCCTTCGGTTTAACTACGCTTTCAACGCGCCTTTCGCGGGAGAAGGACACTTTATCCATACGTATCAGGGCGATGGAAGTCCCCTTCCCAGTTTTAGCGGCGAGCCGCGTCCGGTCAACGTGGAAGACGATATCGACGCCTATGCCCAAACGCTGTGGGAAAGCCTGAACGAAGACAATAAAGTTTCCCTGTTCGTCCGCTATATCGATATCCAAACAGGTACATGGGAATCACGGATCATCAACAAGAATAAATAAAGGAGGCCAGACCATGAAGGAGCTGGAATTAAAATACGGATGCAACCCGAATCAGAAACCTTCCCGGATCTTTATGCAGGACGGGGATCTGCCGATACAGGTGCTGAACGGAAAACCGGGATATATCAATTTCCTGGACGCGTTTAACGGCTGGCAGCTGGTCAGCGAACTGAAAAAGGCGACCGGTCTTCCGGCGGCCGCGTCTTTTAAACATGTATCTCCGGCAGGCGCCGCGGTGGGACTTCCCCTTTCCGACGTGCTCAAAAAGATCTACTGGGTAGACGATCTGGGCGAGTTATCGCCTTTAGCCTGCGCGTATGCCCGGGCCAGAGGCGCGGACCGTATGTCTTCCTTCGGCGATTTCATCGCCCTGTCCGATGTGTGCGACGCGGCGACAGCCCGGATGATCAAAAGAGAGGTGTCCGACGGCGTGATCGCGCCGGGATACGAGCCGGAGGCGCTCCAGATGCTCCGGTCCAAAAAGAAGGGCAACTATAATGTCATCCAGATCGATCCGGATTACAGGCCGGCTCCGGTGGAACATAAAGACGTATTCGGCATCACCTTCGAGCAGGGCAGGAACGAACTGAACATCGATTCTGAACTTTTGAGCAATGTGGTCACCGCCAACAAAGAAATTCCCGGATCAGCAAAGATCGATCTGATCATTTCCCTGATCACATTGAAATATACCCAGTCCAATTCCGTATGCTACGCGAAAGACGGCCAGGCGATCGGCATCGGGGCCGGACAGCAGTCCCGTATCCATTGTACCCGTCTTGCCGGCACGAAAGCGGACAACTGGTATCTGCGCCAGTCGCCCAAGGTGCTGGGGCTGCCGTTTAAAGATAAGATCGGACGGGCGGACAGGGACAACGCCATCGATCTGTATATCGGCGAGGACTATATGGACGTGCTGGCCGATGGACAGTGGGAGAAAACGTTCAAATGGCGTCCGGAGATCTTCTCCAAAGAGGAAAAGAGGGAATGGCTGGACGGCCTTAAAGACGTGGCGCTCGGATCGGACGCCTTCTTCCCCTTTGGCGACAATATTGAAAGAGCCCGCCGCAGCGGCGTAAAATACGTGGCTCAGCCGGGCGGCTCCATACGGGACGATCAGGTTATCGAAACCTGCGATAAATATGGTATGGCCATGGCCTTTACAGGCATACGGCTGTTCCATCATTGATGGCCTCAAAGACCATAGAAACGGCAAAAGTACCGGGATACGCGGAAACATCCGCGTATCCCGTATTTTCTTTCGACAGGGCAGGGCCGGGCGGCGGGGCAGATTGACAAAAGACGGATAGGAAGGTATAGTTATAACGATATGACAGAGAGGAAAAGATCATGGAAGACAGACTGGAACGTACCCGGCGTCTCATTGGCGACGCCGGCATTGAAAAACTGGCGTCTTCCCACGTGGCCGTATTCGGTATCGGCGGAGTGGGAGGAAGCGCGGCGGAGGCCCTGGCCAGAAGCGGTATAGGGGAACTGACGCTGATCGACAATGACTGGGTCAACCGTACAAATTTCAATCGGCAGATCATCGCCCTCAGGGAGACCGAAGGCATGCTTAAAACAGAGGCCATGCGTCGCCGCGTCGCGTCCATAAGTGAAGCGATACAGGTCCACGCGGTCAACTGTTTTTTCCTGCCGGAAAATACAAAAGATGTGGATTTTTCCCGGTTTGACTATAGCGTGGACGCGGTGGATACGGTTCCCGCGAAGCTGTAGATCATATGCCGGGCGGTCCGGGAAGGCATACCGGTCATCAGTTCCATGGGGACCGGGAACAAGATGGACCCGTCTTTGCTGACCGTTACCGATATTTACCGGACGTCCGGCTGCCCGCTCGCCCGCGTCATGCGGCGGGAGCTGAAGAAAAGGGGCATACCGGGGCTGAAGGTGGTCTATTCCACCGAGACGCCCATAAAGCCTTTGGAGAATGGAGAAGACACGGGAATGACCGGACGTCATATTCCCGGAAGTTCTTCGTTTGTCCCGCCGGCTGCCGGCCTGATCCTGGCCTCCCAGGTGGTCATGGATCTGTTAAAGGAGGAGGGCGACCATGATCGGTGAACATACATCCGAAACACCGTTTTTATTTCAACTGGGCCCGGAGGGGGCCGAGCTGACCGGTTACGCGGGCAGCGAAGACCCGGTGGTCTTCGTGCCGGAACAGTTTGAAGGCCATCCGGTGACCGGTATCGGCGAACGGGCTTTTTATCAGCACAAAGAGATACAAAGGATCCATCTTCCGGACACGATCGTCCATATCGGCGGCTACGCGTTTGCCGAATGTCGGTTCCTGGAACAGATGGACCTTCCGGATAAGGTCGCGTCCATCGGCGATTACGCTTTTTACAACTGTATCCGTCTGAAACGCGTCCATTTTCCGCCGGGCCTGGATCAGATGGGCTACGGATCGTTTAAAAACGATACGGAACTGACCGACATCCATCTTTACACGGAAGAAGGCGGCGAAAACAGTATCAATACCATACTGGACGATACGAACCATGAGACGACCGTTACCTTCCATTATCCCGACGGTACCGCGGGGCGGCT
>CALWEE010000228.1 GCA_944376975.1 uncultured Lachnospiraceae bacterium | reverse complement strand
AGGGCGAAATTCTGCATGTTCCTGGCGCCGATCTGGAGCATATCCACATATTTTACGGCTTTTTCAATGGCGGATAAGCTGGTCACTTCACATACGGAAGCAAGATCGGTCGCGTCCGCCGCTGCCTTCATGTATTTCAGGCCGGTTTCCTCAAGACCCTGGAAAGAATAGGGGGAAGTACGGGGCTTGAACGCGCCGCCCCGGAGGAAATTGGCGCCGGCGGCCTTTACGGCATAAGCGGTCTTAAGCATCATCTCTTCACTTTCAATGGCGCAGGGACCAGCCATGATGGTAAGGCGGTCGCCGCCGATGGTCGTGTTCCGGACGTGGACGACGGTCGGCTCGGGATGGAACTTCCGGTTTGCCAGTTTATACGATTCGGTGATGTCCACGATCTTTTCCACCTGGGGAAGGGCGGTGAGCTGTTCCCGATTGACCTGGCTTTTGTCGCCGACAACGCCTACGATGGTCACTTCCCGTCCTTCGGACAGATGGACGTTTAAGCCCGCGTTGAGGATCAGGGTTTCAACCTGATGGATCGCCTGTTTGTCTGAACCTTGTTTCATTACGATGATCATGTCAGATACCTCCTGATTTTTTTGATGATGGATCAGGGACGGCGGTAAATAAAAAAACTTCCGTCCCTCACAAGTAAAGGACGAAAGTGAACTTCCGTGGTACCACCTTTATTCATTCCGACATCACTGGCGGAATCTCGTAGAGTACGTCACGATCGTGATTATACTCCGGCAGGATAACGGTTGCAGCCGGCACAGCCTACTTCATGTTCAGCCTGCAGCTCAGGGATGTATTCGGTATCTGCTCCATGCGCCTCTCATCAGCCGGCCACTTTCTGTATGGAACGTACGATGCTTACTCTTTCCCGTCTCAGCTTTTGGATCGCCCTCATCATAGCATGATTTTTTTGAAAAATCAAGCCCTGATTTGGGAATGGTAAACGGGAAAAGTGCGATAAAACGATAAAAAATTGTAGAGTTTTCATAAATGTGTTGAAGAATTTAAACTTTTTTAGTAAAATATATCCATGAGTATACATCTGTATATTACTAATCGTATTGGAGGAATAAGACATGAAGGTTTATAAGACACAGGACATACGTAACGTGGTCATTTTAGGACATGGGGGATGCGGAAAGACATCATTGGCAGAGTCCATGGCGCATGTTACAGGTGTGACGAACCGCTTGGGACGTGTCGAAGACGGTAACACGATCAGTGACTATGATAAAGAAGAGATCAAAAGAAAGTTTTCCATCAGCACATCGGTCATTCCCATCGAGTGGCAGTTCTGGAAGATCAATCTTTTAGATACACCCGGATATCTTGATTTTGTAGGCGAAGTGGAAGAAGCGCTGTCAGCGGCTGACGGAGCCATCATCGTGATCAACGGTAAGGCCGGCGTGGAAGCAGGAACAGAAAAAGCATGGGATTTCTGTGAAAAATATGGCGTGCCTCGAGTATTCTTCGTGACCAATATGGATGACGAGCACGCGGATTATATGAAAGTGGTCGATCAGCTGAAAGAAAGATACGGCAAGCGTATCGCGCCGTTCCATCTGCCGATCCATGACGACGGAAGCTTCGACAGCGTGGTGAACGTGGTCACCATGAAAGGCAGACGTTTTATCGGCGGCGGAAAATGGGAGGAAAGAGATATCCCCGACAGCGCCAACGATGAACTGGGACCCTGCCGTGAAGCGCTTCTGGAAGCGGTGGCGGAGACGAGCGAAGAATATATGGACCGCTATTTTGAAGGCGGAGAGTTTACGGAAGACGAGATCATCGACGCGCTGCGCCAGAATGTCAACGAAGGGACCATCGTCCCGGTACAGTGCGGTTCCGGTACGAAGGAATACGGCGTGGAAGGCCTGATCCAGACGTGCGTGGAATTTTTGCCGTCGCCCATGCGCGACCATATCAAGATCTTCGGAAAAGACCCGAGGACAGACAAAGAGTACAACGTGGATTACGACTCCAGACGGCCGTTTTCCGCTTATGTGTTCAAGACCATCGTCGATCCGTTCATCGGCCGGTATTCCCTGATCAAGGTGTGCTCCGGTACCCTGAAGTCCGATTCGGTCATCTACAATTATGATAAAGATACAGAAGAAAAGATCTCCCGCCTGTACATCATGCGGGGCAAGGAAGTCATCGAAGTGCCCGAGTTAAAGGCGGGCGATATCGGCGCCATCGGCAAGCTGTCCAATACGGCGACCGGCGATACCCTTTCCCTCAAGTCCGATCCGCTGGTGATCAGCAAGATGGAAGTGGAACCGCCCTATACATACAAACGGTATGAAGCGGTCAACAAAGGCGATGA
This sequence comes from uncultured Lachnospiraceae bacterium, assembly GCA_944376975.1. Taxonomy (GTDB): domain Bacteria; phylum Bacillota; class Clostridia; order Lachnospirales; family Lachnospiraceae; genus Frisingicoccus. The sequence goes on along the minus strand of CALWEE010000228.1, from coordinate 778 downwards.
AGACAAGGTTTCCCAGGCGTTGGCCAAGATGATGGACGAAGACCTGACCCTTCGGGTTTATAACGATAAAGAAAACCGCCAGTCCCTGCTGTACGGTATGGGCGATCAGCATCTGGACGTGGTGGTCAGCAAGCTGGAAGCCAAATATCGGGTGAAGATCACTCTGTCCAAACCCCGTATCCCGTACAGGGAGACGATCCGCAAGAAAGTGTCTGTCCGGGAAAAATACAAGAAACAGTCGGGCGGGCATGGACAGTACGGCGACGTGGCCATGGAATTCGAGCCGTCCGGCGATCTGGAAACGCCGTATATTTTTGAAGAACGGGTCGTAGGCGGAGCGGTTCCGAAGAATTATTTCCCGGCGGTTGAGAAGGGTATACAGGAATCCATCCAGAAGGGGCCGATGGCCGGCTATCCGGTAGTGGGCATCAAAGCGACGCTTTTCGACGGATCCTATCATCCGGTGGATTCTTCCGAGATGGCCTTTAAGACAGCGGCCAGACAGGCGTTTAAGTCCGCTTTCCTTCAGGCGAACCCGGTCATCCTCGAGCCGATCGCGTCCCTGAGCGTTGTCGTTCCGGACAGCTACACCGGCGATATCATGGGTGACCTGAACAAAAAACGGGGCCGCGTGCTTGGCATGAACCCGGTTGAAGGCGGCAAGACAGAAGTCGTCGCGGATATCCCGCTTTCAGAATTATCCGGATATTCCACGAATCTTCGTTCCATGACCGGCGGCAGAGGTACTTACGCGTATTCCTTCAGCCGCTATGAACAG
>CALWEE010000227.1 GCA_944376975.1 uncultured Lachnospiraceae bacterium | reverse complement strand
ATCTTGATATATTAATATTTTCTATAATAAATTATTTAATTACTTGTGCTCTTTTATGCCTCTAAAACCGCACAGTCTCCATTGTATCTCTTGTCCTTCCCCTTCAAAAATCTGTCTCGCCTCTCTCCAATATATCATCTGGATAGTTTCGCGACTTTCAAGGCATTCTGCGGTTGACTCATGATTGTTACCCTAATCAAGGGCCATGCCTGTTTCTCATTAAAGCTGATCTTCAGCTGCATTTTATTTCCTCCACCCTTCTTTTGGCATAAAAAACAAGACCTGCGTCCAATCCTATTACGCGCACGTCTTGTCTTACCCATCTCCATTCTGTGCATAATGTATATTTTTTCTTAAATTCTTTTCATTATATTACTATTCTAAAAATCCATCAACCACGTATTTTCCTATAAAGCAAAAAACAGGGAACTGGCCGCAACCAAAAGGGCACGCTCCCGATCTTCCATAAAAGGAACAAGGATGCCGCCCGATCACCGGATCTTACGACACCCTTTTCCCTTACCGTTCCATATGTGAGAGCTACTGACGAGATTCGAACTCGTGACCTACGCATTACGAGTGCGTCGCTCTACCGACTGAGCCACAGTAGCTTACCTCACTTATTATAACAAATTTTTTTTATTTGTCCAGCCCCATTTTCCCATCCGTCCAATAACTTAATAACGGTTGTGGACGACTTCGACCGCGCAGAGGAAATCCCGCACAGGAAGGACGGTTTTATCGTCCAGGACCGCCTCGCCGGTGAACCGTCCGAAGATCTGGTGCTGATCGGTCAGGATCAATTTCAGGTCCATACGGGCTTTTCGATCAAAGATCGGGCGGAACGTCCCTTCAAAGCGGCCGTCAGAAGATGTGATGTCCCAGTTCTCCAAAAACAGGGGCGCGTTATCGGGACCTTTCGGTATGCGCAGTTCCACATCCGTCAGTTTATGCAGCTTTCCGTCATAGATCAGCGCGTTTTCCGACGCCGAAGAACGGTCGCTAAAACCATAACCGATGTTGAACCCGAAGGGTTTCCCGTTTACAAAACCGCTGCCGGTCCCCCAGTACCAGGTATTGTCGTATGTCCATACGCCCCGCCCCCAGTCCAGCACGCCCATGGCCGTGGACGGTTCAAAACGATATTCCCGGCCGCCCAGCCGGACGATGCCGCTGGCCGGCATACAGTTGATCTTCTGATTATAATAAAAGGCTTTCGGATCTTCTTCCCATGGCGTGGCGATGCACATACTTTCCAGATCTTTATCCTGTTTCAGCCAGATTTCCGCGCTGAGGGTATCGCCTCCGGAAAATCCGCCGAACTTGCACTGGATACGCCGACGGCCATTCATCGTGGAATACTTGATATGGGCCCGCTTGTTCTGCACTTCCGCCTGGCTCCGGTCGGAATGGCTTCCCAGATGGAACCGGCCCAGCGGAAACGCCGTCAACGTCGTCCGGGTCTGCTCTTCTTCTTTATCGAAATCCAGCCAGGACGCGCTGATCATCCCCGCGTAACCCAGGTCAGCCAGCGTAAACGCGACTCCAAAATGATCGTTGCATATAAGGTAATAATCCCATTCTTTGATCCGGAAACGGGGCGCGCGGATCTTGCTCCGGTCGTATTTCCAGATCAGCTTCCTGGCATAACCCGGTTCTCCCACGCAGCCTTTGCTGTCCAGCAGCGGCTGTTCCCGCGTCACTTCATGTTGTCCGTTTTCATTGTATGTTCCCATGAGCACCCTTCCTTTCCTGCTTTACAGCATTTTATAGATCAGCGGCGGCCGGGTCACCGTATCCGGCGTGACCACAAAAGCCTTTTCAAAAGCTTCGATCCATTCCGGCGACAAGGCTTTTCGGTGATGCGCCCACGCGAGCGTTTCCCCCGCGCGCACAAAATCTCCCACTTTTTTGTTCAGCACGATACCCGTCTCCGGCCAGATCGCGTCTTCCTTTACCGACCTTCCGGCTCCGATCCGCATAGCCAGCGTTCCCAGGCTCATGGCCTTTTCCGCTTTCACGTACCCGGACGTTTTACTGTAAACGGGTGTTACGTAACGGGCTTTGGGCAGACGGTCCGTATCGTCGATGACCGACACGTCGCCGCCCTGAGCCTGCACCATGGCCCGGAGTTTTTCCAGGGCGCTTCCGTCGGCAATGGTCTTTTCCAGCCGTTTCCGGGCATCCGGAAGATCTTTTGCCGCCTGCGCTTCCGTCAGGAGGACGCTTCCGGCGCTCAGGCACAATTCGGTAAAATCCTCCGGCCCCCGGCCGCGGAGGGTATCCACCGCCTCCTTTACTTCCAGGGCATTGCCGATGGCCCGTCCAAGGGGCTCGTCCATATCGGTGATCATGGCCCGGGTACGGCGTCCCAGGGCGTTCCCGATGTGGATCATCGTCTCCGCCAGGGCCACGGCATCTTCAGGCGTCCGCATGAACGCCCCGTCGCCCTACTTGACGTCCAGATCGATCACGTCGGCCCCCGACGCCAGCTTTTTGGACATGATGCTGGAAGCGATCAGCGGGATCGAAGCGACTGTCGCCGTCACGTCTCTTAAGGCATACAGCTTTTTATCCGCCGGGACCAGCCGGTCGCTCTGGCCGATCACCGCCAGGCCGATATCGTTCACCTGACGGATAAAGGCTTCCCGGTCAAGAAAACAGTTGAAGCCGGGTATGGCTTCCAGTTTGTCCAATGTGCCGCCGGTGTGTCCCAGTCCCCTTCCGGACATCTTGGCCATCTTGACGCCGCAGGCGGCCACCATGGGGCCCAGCGCCAACGTGGTCTTATCGCCGACGCCGCCTGTGGAATGTTTGTCTACTTTTACGCCGTCAATGCCGCCCAGATCCACCACGTCACCGCTGTACATCATGGCCATGGTCAGATCGGTCGTTTCGCGCCGGTCCATCCCGTTGAGCACGATCGCCATCAGCAGGGCGCTCACCTGATAGTCCGGGATGTCTCCGGCCGTATACGCCTGTATCCAGTAACGGATCTCTTCTGTGGACAACGGACATCCTTCTCTTTTTTTCTCTATGATATCCACAAAACGCATATGACCCCTCCTTATTTATCCGCTCTTTTTAAGTAAGCGTCGCAAAAGATATCGGCCAGGATACGGT
>CALWEE010000226.1 GCA_944376975.1 uncultured Lachnospiraceae bacterium | reverse complement strand
GCGCGGCTCTCTGGGCGGCGGTCCGGTTGGCGAAAGATCCGGAAAACGCGGAAAAAAATATCGTTGTCCTGCTTCCGGACACCGGCGACAGATATCTGTCCACGCCCTTATTTGAATAAGAACATACGATAATTTTATCCTCTGTTGATGTATACAGTGAAAACACGTGCTATAATAGGGGAGAAGGAGGTATTCTTGTGGAAAATTTTGTTTATTCGATCCCTACAAAAGTATATTTCGGAAAAGGCCAGATAAAAAATCTCGGCCGGGAAACAGCCGGTTACGCCAAAAAAGTCCTTTTAGTCTACGGCGGCGGCAGTATTAAGCGAAACGGCATCTACGACGCGGTCGTCGATCAGCTTAAAGCCCATGATATCGCGTGGGAAGAACTTTCCGGCGTCGAGCCCAATCCCCGTCTGACAACGGTCCAGAAGGGGGCGGATATCTGTAAAGAAAAGAAGATCCAGGCTGTCCTGCCCATCGGCGGCGGTTCCACTCTGGACTGCGCCAAAGTCATCGCCGCGGCGGCCGGATACGACGGCGACTCCTGGGATCTGGTGATCGATCCGGGCAAGATCACCTGCGTCCTGCCCATCATCGCGGTCCTTACCCTGGCGGCGACCGGCTCCGAGATGGATACATTCGCGGTCATCACCAATGAGGCGACGCAGGACAAGATCGGTACCGGGAGCCCGCTCATGCGGCCGGTCGTTTCCTTTATGGATCCGGAATATACCTTTTCGGTCAGTGCTTATCAAACCGGCGCGGGCACGGCGGACATGATGTCCCACATATTTGAAGCATATTTTTCCAATACCCAGGGCTATATGCAGGATCGCGTGGCGGAAGCGCTTTTAAAGACCTGTATCCGATATGGCGTCAAGGCCATTGAAAATCCTGATGACTACGAAGCCAGGGCCAATCTGATGTGGGTCAGCAGCTGGGCGATCAACGATTTCATCAGCCTGGGCAAACCGGTGGCATGGACCGTCCATCCCATGGAGCACGAGCTGAGCGCGTATTACGACATCACCCATGGCGCGGGATTGGCTATCCTGACGCCCCATTGGATGCGCTATGTCTTAAGTGACGCCACCGTGGACAAGTTCTATACCTACGGCGTCAATGTATGGAACATACCGGAGGACGACGACCGATATAAAGTGGCCAATGAAGCGATCGACCGGACGGCGGCGTATTTTAAAGCGCTGGGCATGCCGTCGACTTTAAAGGAAGTGGGCATCGACGCGTCCTTGCTGCCTGTCATGGCAAAAAAAGCGGCTGCCCGTTTAAAAGGCGCCTATGTGGAACTTACGGAAGAACAGGTGCTTGATATCTTCAGAAAGGCATTGTGATATGGAACGTGGGTTTCAAGTGCGCGTCGGCGTCAAAAATATGGTCTTTGAAGATGTGATCCGCCTGATCCGGCAGACGTATTGGGCGAAAGACCGTCCAGAAGAAACCATGCGTAAAGCCATGGAACATTCTTTGTGTTTCGGCGTATTCGACGGCGAACGGCAGATCGGTTTCTGCCGGATCATCACAGACTTGAGCGTCATCTATTACGTGGCGGATGTGATCGTCGACAAAGATCACCGGCATCGGGGCGCGGCGTTGACGATGATGAAAGCCGTTGTGGCCCATCCGGATCTGGAAGGGCTAAGAGGGATACTGATCACGAAGGACGCCCAGGATCTTTACAGAAAAGTTGGATTTGAGATCTATCCGATCCATTTTATGGAAAAGAAGGTTTAAACTGAGCTGTACGTATTCTTTACAGGAGGAAGGCATATCCGCGGGTATGTCTTCTTTTTTTGCCGTTACATTCGGCAAACACCGGCCTGTCTTTCAGCGACGGATTATGTCCTCCATAAAAGAACATTATAAAAAATATGTCTTTCATATACGGATTTTTCCTTGACTTTATCAACGAATGTGTGTATAATACAGACATGAATAAAAAATATGTATTTGGAGGAAAGACAAACATGGGCAGTGAACAGACAATGTGGGCTCTGGTCAAGGAAAAACCGGAAAAAGGTTTGTGGCTCAGGAAAGTACCTGTTCCGAAGACCGGAAAAAATGACGTAAAGATCAAGATCCATAAAACAGCCATCTGCGGGACCGACGTACACATTTATAACTGGAACGAATGGGCCAGACATACCATTCCCATCGGCCTGACCGCCGGACACGAGTATGTGGGCGAGATCGTGGAGATGGGGGAAAACGTGGAAGGCTTTCAGATCGGCGAAATCGTTTCCGGAGAAGGGCATATCGTATGCGGCAAATGCAGGAACTGTCTGGCCGGGCAGAAACATCTGTGTAAAGATACCCAGGGAGTGGGCGTTGACCGGAACGGCGCCTTCGCCCAGTATCTGGTCATCCCCGCCTCAAACGTATGGCGGTGCGATCCATCCATACGGGAAGAACTGTACGCGATCTTCGATCCGCTGGGCAACGCGGTCCATACGGCCCTCAGTTTTGACATGCTGGGCGAAGACGTGCTCATCACCGGAGCCGGACCCATTGGCGTCATGGCCGCGGCCATCGCGAAGCACGCGGGCGCCCGCCACATCGTCGTGACCGATATGAACCGTTACCGGCTGGATCTGGCGAAGAAGCTGGGAGCGACGCGATGCGTGGATATCCGGACAGAAAAACTGGACGACGTGATGAAAGCGATCGGCATGCGGGAAGGCTTTGACGTGGGCCTTGAAATGTCCGGTACCCAATCCGCTTTCGCCGATATGGTGGATCACATGAAAAATGGCGGTAATATCGCGCTTCTGGGTCTTCAGAAAGCGGACGCGTCCATAAACTGGGAGAAGGTTATTTTCAACGGACTGAACATAAAAGGCATTTACGGCAGAAAAGTATGGGAAACATGGTACAAAATGTCAACGATGCTGGAAAGCGGACTGAACGTGGATGACGTCATCACCCACCGCATGGATGCGAAAGATTACGAAAAAGGTTTTGAAGTGATGAACTCAGGGCGATCCGGGAAAGTGATCCTTGACTGGAGCTCTATACATGAAAACGCGTGAAAAGGAGAAGAACGATGAACAGACGAGAGACATTGGATATATTCGCGAAAGAAGTGGAAGACATCAAGGCGGACGGCCTGTATAAAGGCGA
>CALWEE010000225.1 GCA_944376975.1 uncultured Lachnospiraceae bacterium | reverse complement strand
AGGGGTGGGGTAGCGGCATTCCGAAAATGTTCCGGGAAGCAAAGAAATATGGTCTTCGTGAGCCGGAACTTATTGATATGGGCAGCGATTTCCGTATCAATCTTTATCGTAAGAAAGCAATAACCGATCAGTATGGTGTTATTGATCCAAAAGTGTGTGATACCAATGATACCAATGGCACCAAAGTTGGCACCAATGGCACCAAAGTTGGCACCAATGGCACCAAAGTTGGCACCAATGGTATTGATCCTGAGTACGATCTGGGTGTCAACGAGGAGGCGATCATGCAAGTGGTCCAGATCGAACCAAAGATAACGCAGAAAGATATTTGCGTAAAAACAGGGATTCCTTTGAGAACCGTAAAGCGCGCGATGAACGAACTTCAAAAAAGCGGAAAGCTACGGCGCGAGGGAAGCAACAGAAACGGCGTGTGGATAGTTATAGAACCCAAAGAGTAACGTTCTGTCTACTTTGCCGCGGAGACAAAAGGCTCCATGCCTTTCGCGCGGCTTGGACAGTTACAAAACTTTGCTGGATAAAGTGATGAAATAACCACGAAAAAAAGAAGAGTCTCGACCGTTATCCGAAAGGGTATCGGCTGAGGCTCTTCTTTTTTTCATGCCGGCATAAAAATTAAAAGAGAACGTTTTTTACAAAAATGTGAATTTTAAGAAATTTCTTCAAACCCTATTGAAACTTGGCTGTAAATCGGCTAAAATAGAAACACAAGTGGTGAATTGTGGTAGAGTGTGGTAAGAAATGGTTCCCTCGGGTACCAGAGTGTGAAACAGGTGGCGCGTATGTTTATTGGTGAATACAATCATTCCATAGACGCGAAGGGCAGGCTGATCGTCCCCTCAAAGTTCCGGGAAACGTTGGGTGAAACGTTTTACGTGACAAAGGGACTGGATGGCTGTCTTTCCGTGTATCCGACGGAAGAATGGAAGATTTTTGAATCCAAACTGCGCAGCCTTCCGATCACCAATAAAAACGCGCGTAAATTTACGCGTTTCTTTCTGGCAGGCGCCACGGAGTGCGAGATCGACAAGCAAGGCCGTATCCTCATACCCGCGACCCTTCGGGAATACGCGGGACTGGTAAAAGACGCGGTCCTGGTAGGCGTCTCCAGCCGGATCGAAATATGGAGCCGGGATAAATGGAGCGAGGTCAATGACATCGATGTGGACGACATGTCCGATGTGGCTGAACATATGGAAGAACTGGGAATTTCTCTGTAAGGGAAAAGAGGCAGGAAGATGACATTCAACCATCAGTCGGTATTGTTGCAAGAGACGATCGAAGCGCTGGTCATACGGCCGGAGGGCATATATGTGGACGGGACCCTGGGCGGCGGGGGACATGCCTGCGAAGTGTGCGGGCGACTGACGACAGGGCGGCTGATCGGCATCGATCAGGACGCGGCGGCCATCGAAGCCGCCAGGCAGCGGCTAAAGCCCTTTGAAGACAAAGTGACCATTGTCCGGAGCAATTATTCCGGAATGAAAGATATACTGGAAGGCATGGGCATCGAAAAGGTCAACGGCATACTGCTGGACCTGGGTGTTTCATCCTACCAGCTGGACACCGAAGAAAGAGGTTTCACCTACCGGGCGGACGTGCCGCTGGACATGCGTATGGACCAGAGACAGGAGCGGACGGCCCGGGACATTGTCAACACATACAGTGAAGCCGAACTTTACCGGATGATCCGAGATTATGGCGAAGATCGTTTCGCCAAGAACATCGCGAGACAGATAGGCAGGGCAAGGCAGGAAGGGCCCATCGAAACCACAGGACAGCTGGCCGAGATCATCAAACAGGCCATTCCGGCAAGGTTCCGTTCCGGCAAAGGCCATCCGGCCAAGCAGACGTTCCAGGCGATCCGCATCGAACTGAACCATGAGCTGGACGTGCTGAAAGATCACCTGACAGAGATGGTGGATCTGCTGGCCCCCGGCGGAAGGCTGTGCGTGATCACCTTCCATTCCCTGGAAGACCGGATCGTCAAGAACATTTTCCGAAAATGCGAGGATCCATGCGAATGTCCGCCGGACTTCCCGGTCTGCGTATGCGGGAAGAAGTCCAAAGGGCGGGTCGTTACCCGTAAACCGATCCTGCCGACGGAAGAAGAAAAAGAAGCCAATCACCGCTCAAAAAGCGCGAAGCTGAGAGTATTTGAACATATATAAGACGAAGACGCCGCGAAAAGGCGCGTGAAGAAAGGAGAGGCGGATATGCCTGATAGAAGAAGAACTGTAAACAGGCGGAAAAACCTGGAAACAGCTTATTATATTGATGGGAATACCGTGCGGAAGATCCAGCCCCGCCCATATCGGCCGACAGAAGAAGAGCTGGAAAGAAGACGGCGCCAGAAAGCGCGGAAACGTCTCCGTGAAGAAGAAAAGGCCAGAAGACAGGAAGCTGCCCGAAGAAATCAGGAAAAGGCGCAGAGACTCGATCTGGGCTTCACCCTTTTCCTCATGGTATCGGCGGCGCTGACAGTGGCCGCCTGCGTGTTTTATCTGAACACACAGAGCGCGCTCTCAAGACAGAGCAGCGTGATCGCATCCCTGGAATCGGAATTGAGCGTTCTGGAAAATGAGAACGCGGCGGCAAGAGAACGTCTGAACAGTGCGGTGGATTTGTCTGAAGTATATCAGAAAGCGGTAAGTGAATATGGAATGACGGCCATTACAGAAGATCAGATACACTACTACACGAGCGATAACCAGGACTATATTAAGCAGTATCAGGCGATACCGTCCGGCAAATGATAAGGGGACGTAAAGTCAGTGGAAAGTGAGGGGCTGTTGAAAAACAGGCCCTCTTATTTTGTGCGATACGGAAAAACCTTGAACGATGAAAGCAGGTGACAGCATGGCGGATCCAAGATCCATGTCCGGAAAGAAAAAGAAGCGGAAAAAGAAGATATTCGCCCGGATATCCCGGTCGAACCGAAAGAAGATGATGATCACGTTCGTCGCGCTCCTGGTCCTTTTGACCGGGCTGATCGGACGGCTGATCGCGATCAACGTATATAACAGCGATAAATACACCAAGATCGTCCTGGCTCAGATGGATTACGACAGTAAGGACATACCTTTTAAAAGCGGCCACATCACCGACCCGAACGGGACGGCCC
>CALWEE010000224.1 GCA_944376975.1 uncultured Lachnospiraceae bacterium | reverse complement strand
AATAAATCCGTGAAAGAGTTTGACATTGTCACATTGGACCGGGTGCGCCGTATCGATATCGAAGAAGATCTGGGCGTATGGAAAGAATATGCCTATGAAAACGGCGTGGACGGCAGCGTTATTTCTTATCTGGATGTGCGACGGGACAATTTTTACTCCGTGGAGACAACGGTGGACGGGAAGCGGTTCGTAACGGCCCGGGGCTGGGAAGATCTGTCCCAGCTGCTCAAAGTTTACCGGGAACTGGATATACCGGTGACGGAAGAAGTGGTAGGCCAGTATATCCAGCATCCGGCCATCGCCCGGGAATTCGCGGCGTATCTGGAATTGTACAGCAAATATGAAAAGGATTATAATATTAAAGATATACTGGAAGGACGCATCCGCCAGTCTGCCATCGACCGGTTTTCTGACGCCCCCTTCGATGAGAAACTGAGCATCATCGGCCTTTTGGCCAGCCGTCTTTCCGAGGGATTTGCCGACTGCAAGGTGACCGACGCGGTCACGGACAGGCATTACAGTTTGCTGAAAGAGCTGAAAGCCGATCCTTCCATGGGCGTGATCGAAAAGGCCCTCGCCGATATCCGAAGGGAGCGGGAGGAGGCGGACGCCCTTCCCGGAGCGGACAAGACCGGCCAGCGTATCCTAAGGGAACTGGAAGCCGCGCTTGAGGAAGACCGGAAGATGTTTGCCGCGGGTGGTTTTGATACGGTCCGGACCGTCTTTTCCGTGAGCGTGGCCGAGCGGAAGAAAGCGATGCTCGCCTGGAAAAAGGCGCTGGACGAAAGCTTCCGTTTTGTGGAGTCCGCTTTCGGGGAAAGCCAGGAAATGGTGGCGTTCATCACCGAGCTCAACAGCAGTCCTTATGTGCTCTGGTTCGTATCCCAGATGGGCTGCGATAAATATTTCAAATACAATGAAAGCCTTCTCCATGATACCCGTCAGCAGGATATCATGAAAGATATAAAGGATCTTGAAATACCGCTGAGTTTATTGTCATAGGAGGTACACAAGCATGAAAGACAACGCGTGGACAGCGTATTCCGATCAGGATCTGGAAATGATGGAAATGCTGATGAAAGGCTATAAGGCGTTCCTGACCACATCGAAGACCGAAAGGGAATGCGCGGCGAATATCATTGAACTGGCGAAAAGGAGCGGCTACATAAGCCTTGAAGAAGCGGCCGCGGACAAGAAGGGGCTGAAACCCGGCGATAAAGTGTACGCGAGTCATATGGGCAAGATGGTCATCCTGGCCCATGTGGGCGAACGGCCGCTGACGGAGGGCGTCAATATCATCGGTTCCCATATGGATTCCCCGAGGCTTGACGTCAAGCAGAAGCCGTTATATGAAGAAAGCGGCCTGGCGTATCTGGATACCCATTATTACGGAGGCATCAAGAAATATCAGTGGACGACGGTGCCCATGGCTCTCCACGGCGTCATCATCAAAAAGGACGGCGCCTGTGTTCCGGTCAACATCGGCGAGGCGGAGGACGATCCGGTGTTCTGCGTCAGCGATCTGCTCGTCCATCTGGCAGGCGCCCAGACAGGCAAAAAGGCGACCGAGTTCATCGAAGGGGAAAAGCTGGATGTGCTGATCGGCAGCCGTCCGCTTTCCGGAGAGAAAAAAGACCGGGTAAAAGCCAATATCCTGAAACTTTTGAAGGAAAAGTATGATGTGGAAGAAGACGACTTTATCTCGGCGGAGATCGAAGTTGTGCCGGCAGGCAAGGCCAGAGATTTCGGCCTGGATAAAAGCATGATCCTTTCCTACGGCCAGGACGATAGGGTATGCGTCTATACTTCCCTGATGGCCATGCTTTCCACGAAACAGCCGCGCCGTACGGCCGTCGCTCTTTTTGTGGATAAGGAGGAGACCGGAAGCCTGGGCGCGACAGGCATGCAGTCCCGTTTCTTTGAGAATACGATGGCGGAATTGATGGACGCGCGCGGCCAGTATTCCGAACTGGCCCTGAGACGCATGCTCGCCGCTTCTTCCATGCTCTCCGCCGATGTGTGCGCCGTATACGACCCGTTATACGCGGATGTTTTTGAAAAAAGGAATATCGCCTATTTCGGACAGGGCGTGGCGTTCAATAAATACACCGGATCCCGTGGAAAAAGCGGCACCAACGACGCCAACGCGGAATATGTGGCGAAGCTGCGTAAGATCATGGACGAGAACCATGTCGCGTTCCAGACGGCGGAGCTTGGAAAAGTGGACGCGGGCGGCGGCGGCACCATCGCTTACATCCTTGCCCTTTACGGCATGGACGTGATGGACTGCGGCGTTCCGGTCATGAGCATGCACGCGCCGTGGGAGATATGCAGCAAGTCCGATATATATGAAACAGAAAAAGCTTACGAAGCGTTTTATAAAGATTGTTAGAAAGGCGGGACAGGCATATGACAAAGATTGATATCATTTCCGGTTTCTTGGGAGCCGGAAAAACGACTTTGATCAAAAAGCTGTTAAAAGAAGCGTTGGGCGGTGAAAAGGTGGTGCTCATCGAAAACGAGTTCGGTGAGATCGGCATTGACGGCGGGTTCCTGAAAGAAGCCGGCGTACAGATCAAGGAGATGAATTCCGGCTGTATCTGCTGCTCCCTCGTGGGTGATTTCGGGACAGCTTTGCGTCAGGTCATCCGCGACTACCATCCGGACCGGGTCGTTATCGAGCCGTCCGGCGTCGGAAAGTTGTCCGACGTGATCCGGGCGGTCATGGACGCGTCCGGCGATGTGGAAATGGGACTGAACAGCTATACGGCCGTGGTGGACGGCATGAAATGCAAAATGTACATGAAAAACTTCGGCGAATTTTTCAATAACCAGGTGGAAAGCGCCAAGACCATCGTCTTAAGCCGGACGCAGAAACTTTCCGAGGACAAGCTGGAGGCGTGCGTGGCTTTGCTGAGAGAACACAATAAAGACGCGACGATCGTCACCACGCCGTGGGAGGCCATCGACGGCAGGAAGATCCTGGCGGCCATGGAAGAACCCAATGATTTTTCGCTGGCTCTGATGGAAGAGGAGGACATCTGTCCGGAGTGCGGTCATCATCACGATCATGACCATGAACACCACCATGACCACGATCATCACCATGACCACTATCATCACCATGACCACGATCATCCCCATGACCACGATCATCACCA
>CALWEE010000223.1 GCA_944376975.1 uncultured Lachnospiraceae bacterium | reverse complement strand
TATCCTTGGCTTGGTCGCTCTGGTCATGGGTAAACGTCTCTTCCGGATCCACGTAGCCGAACGCGTTGGGCGATTTCCGGTTCATCCCGTAACTGCCGATGAGCCCGTCTGTCGTCGCGAACAGAAGGCCGCTTCCCGCGGTCCTTACCGTCTGTACCCGTTCATCTTCCCGAAGCCACCCGGCCACGGTCTCCAGCGCGTCTTCCGAGAAAGGATCCTCAAAACCGGCCTGCTGTGCCCGTTCTCCCAGATCGACGCATACCGACAGGAACCGCTCGCCCATGTCATCGGTTATTTCAGGGACAACATAAAAGGAAATGGGCGCGCTGACCGTTTCGCCGGACGACGCCGTCAGCTGTCCGTAGCGGGCCGTCTTTCCGTCGATCTGGATCGTTGTTTCCAGCCGGCCGCTGCCGTCGTTTTCCAGCACCGCCATCGTCTGCCCCTGATCGTCGGTGATGGTCACCGCTTCCGACACATCTTCCTCACATAAGACCGTCAGCGCCATCGTTCCGGGTTCCCCCGCCTGAAATTCATGCCGGTCCGCGAAAAGGATGAGAGGATCTTGCCCGATGGTGTCCGCGCCGTTGGCGGAAGCGGACAGGATCGTTCCCAGCCTTCCGCCCAGGATCATCCCGGCGAAAAAACACGCCGCCGTCAGGATCAGAAGGGCCGCCAGCATGACGCCGATCTTTCCCCGTTTTTTCTTTTTTACCATAGCTTACGCCTCCCCGAGTTCTGCTGATGATCCGATTATATCGAAAAAAGCGCGGGCGTGTCAATCGGCGGATATGTCCTGTCCGAAAGGTTCCAGGCTTCTTTCCAGGATGCCGTTGATACAGGCGATCAGCGTGCCGTAATTGGTCATGGGCACGCCCTGGTCTTTCGCGCAGCCCATCCGGTATTTCATCTCCCGTTCATTCAGCATACATCCGCCGCAGTGGACGATCAGGCTGTACGGCGTCAGGTCGTCCGGGAACCCGGTGCCGGAGGTGAAGGAAAATTCCAGTTTCTTTCCGGTATAGCCCTGTATCCACGCCGGAAGCTTCACCGTGCCGATATCCTCGCACTGCCTGTGGTGGGTGCAGCCTTCGCTGATCAGTATCCGGTCGCCGTCTTTCAGCCGTCCAAGCGTCCGGGCGCCCTGGGCCAACCCGCGCAGGTCGCCTTTATACCGGGCGAACAACATGGAAAAAGAGGTCAGCGGGACCGTCCGGGGCGTGTCTTTGGATACCTTCCCGAACACCTGGCTGTCCGTGATGACCATCCGGGGCGTTTTGCCAAGCGTTTCCAACGTATCCTTCAGCCGGTCCTCTTTTATCACCAGGGCAAGCGCGTCCGAATCCAGTATATCCCGGATAGTCTGCTGCTGGGGAAGGATCAGCCGCCCCTTCGGCGCGGCTTTGTCGATGGGGACCACCAGGACGACCAGATCGCCCGCGGACAGCAGGTCGCCCACGAGCCTTTTCCCGTTTTCTTCGGGCTTCGCCAGGATGGCCAGCCTTTCTTTCAGCGCTTCGATCCCTTCGCCGGTCCTGGCGCTGACCCACAGGTAATCCCGTCCCTTTTCGCAGCCCTTTGGCAGGCTTTCTTCCGCCCGGGCCATACGGGCGTCATCCAGCGTATCTTTTTTGTTCAGCACAAGGACGCAGGGGATCTGTTTTTTTCCGATCCGCTCATAAAGGGCCCGGTCATCGGCGGACATGCCCATGTTCCCGTCCAGGACAAGGACCGCCGCGTCCGTCTTGTTCAGCACCTGATAGCTTTTCTTCACCCGAAGGCTTCCCAGTTCTCCCGGATCGTCCATGCCCGGCGTGTCCATCATCATCACCGGTCCCAGAGGCAACAGTTCCATCGTTTTATACACCGGATCGGTGGTCGTTCCTTTTACTTCCGACACCACGGCCAGCTCCTGGCCGATGACCCGGTTCATCACGCTGGATTTCCCGGCGTTGCGCATTCCGAAAAACCCGATATGTACCCGCTCGGAAGCAGGCGTCTGATTCATTCCCATGGCTTTCCTCCTTCACCGCCTGTATCAGAACCTGAAGTCCCTGTTGCCTTTTTCGATCTCCGCCAGCCGTTCCCGGACGATCGCCCGGGTCTTATCCCGCGGGATATCGCCGATCTGTTCCTCGATAAGCTTCAGTCCCTTTTCCAACGTATCGGGGGACGCGTAGTCCATCAGGTATTCTTTCAGCGTCATCAGGGCGTTGGGCAGACAGCAGTTTTGTATCTGGCCGGATTTGCAAAGGGACATGAACCGGTCGCCTGTCCGGCCTTCCCGGTAACAGGCCGTACAGAAACTGGGGATATAGCCCATGCCCATGAGCCAGTTGACCACTTCGTCCAGGGATCGGTTATCGCTCACTTCAAACTGCTCCGACGATTCGTCCTCCGGCTCCGCTTCCACATAGCCGCCCACGCTTGTACGGGAACCGCCGGATATCTGGGAGATGCCCAGATGCAGCACCCGCTCCCGGCACTTCTGGTTTTCCCGCGTGGAAATGATCATGCCGGTGTAGGGAACGGCGATGCGGATACAGGCCACGATCTTGGCGAACGTGTCATCGTCGATACCGTTGTCGAACGCGTCCGGGTCGATGTCGTCCGCCTTCTTCACCCTCGGGACGCTGATGGTATGGGGACCGACGCCATATACCGCTTCCAGGTGCTCCGCGTGCATCAGCAGGCCGGCAAATTCATAGCGGTACATCTCCAGGCCGAACAGCACGCCGCAGCCCACGTCGTCAATGCCGCCCTCCATGGCCCGGTCCATGGCCTCGGTATGATAGTCGTAATCATGCTTCGGGCCTGTGGGATGGAGCTTCAGGTAACTTTCTTTATGATACGTCTCCTGGAACAGGATATAGGTCCCGATGCCGGCTTCTTTAAGCTTTCTGTAATTTTCCACCGTCGTCGCCGCGATGTTCACGTTCACCCGGCGGATCGCCCCGTTTTTATGTTTGATGCTGTAAATGGTCTTGATGCTTTCCAGCACGTATTCAATGGGATTGTTCACCGGATCCTCGCCGGTTTCAAGAGCCAGCCGTTTATGCCCCATGTCCTGGAGGGCGATCACTTCCCGGCGGATCTCCTCCTGGGTCAGTTTCTTTCTCGGGATGTGTTTGTTCTTCGCGTGATAAGGACAGTAAACGCAGCCGTTGATACA
>CALWEE010000222.1 GCA_944376975.1 uncultured Lachnospiraceae bacterium | reverse complement strand
CGAGCGCATCCCGCTGACCATCTGCGACTATGACCGCGAGCGCGGCCTGGTGACGATCGTGTTCCAGGTGGTGGGCCAGTCCACGGAAAAAATGCGCCATCTGAAAGCCGGCGACGGTTTTATGGATGTGACGGGACCTTTGGGCCGGCCGTCGGATTTTGTGGACGAAGATCCGGAAACGCTGAAAACGAAACGCTACATCCTGATCGCCGGCGGCGTGGGAACGGCGCCCATCTATCCCCAGGCGAAATGGCTCCATGAACGGCATATCCCGGTGGATGTGATCATTGGCGCCCGGTCGAAGGATCTGCTCATCCTGACAAAAGAGATGGAAAAGGTGTGCGACCATCTGTACATCATGACCGACGACGGAAGTTTCGGCGAAAAAGGCGTGGGCACCGACAAACTGGACGCGCTGGTAAAGGAAGGACATGAACATTATGACCGGTGCGTGGCCATCGGTCCCATGATCATGATGAAGTTTGTCTGCCTCCATACAAAGGAGCTGGGCATTCCCACCACGGTCAGCCTGAATCCCATCATGGTGGACGGCACAGGCATGTGCGGCGCCTGCCGGGTGACCGTAGGCGGCGAAGTGAAGTTCGCCTGCGTGGACGGACCGGAATTTGACGGGCACCAGGTGGATTTCGATCAGGCGATGAAGCGCCAGCAGATATACAAGACAGAAGAAGGCCGCAGGATGCTCGCCCAGCTCGAAGGCGAGACCCATCACGGCGGCTGCGGACAGTGCGGAGGTGAAGCGTAATGGCGTTGCGTAAAGACAGAGTGCCGGTGAGAGAGCAGGATCCGAGGGAAAGAGCCTGCAATTTTGATGAAGTTTGTCTGGGATACAATGAAGAAGAAGCGGTGTCGGAAGCGGGACGGTGCCTTCACTGCAAAAAACCGCTCTGCGTGGGCGGCTGCCCGGTGTCCATCCATATCCCGGAATTTATCGCGGCCGTAAAAGACAGGGAATTTGAGAAAGCGTTCCATATCATCAACGCGTCCTCGTCCCTTCCCGCCATCTGCGGACGGGTATGTCCCCAGGAAAGCCAGTGCGAAGGCCGCTGTATCCTGGGCAAGAACGGCGATCCGGTGGCCATCGGGAAGCTGGAACGGTTCGTGGCGGACTGGGCCAGGGAACATGATATCGCGCCGGAAAAGGCGAAGACGGTCAAAGACCAGAAAGTGGCCATCGTGGGTTCCGGCCCCGCGGGCCTGGCCTGCGCCGGCGATCTGGCCAAGATGGGCTATCAGGTAAAGATATTTGAGGCCCTGCATGAGCCGGGCGGCGTGCTCGTCTACGGCATTCCGGAATTTCGGCTTCCGAAAGACGGCGTTGTGGCGCCGGAGATCGAAAATGTACGCCGGCTGGGCGTGGAGATCGAAACCGACGTGATCGTGGGCAAATCGGTGACGGTGGACGAGCTGATGGAAGAAGAAGGATTCGACGCGGTGTTCATCGGTTCCGGCGCCGGTCTTCCCAGGTTCATGGGACTTCCGGGAGAACAGGCCAACGGCGTGTTCTCCGCCAATGAGTTCCTCACGAGAAACAACCTGATGAAAGCCTTCATGGATTATGATACGCCCATCTTCCACGGGAAACGCATGGCGGTCGTGGGCGGCGGCAACGTGGCCATGGACGCGGCCCGCACGGCGCTGCGGCTGGGAAGCGAGACGATGATCATCTACAGGCGGAGCGAAGAAGAACTTCCCGCGCGGCGTGAAGAGATCCACCACGCGAAGGAAGAAGGCATCACGTTCCATTTCCTCACCAATCCGGTGGAGATCCTCACCGGAGCGGACGGCTGGGTCACCGGCATACGGTGCCAGAAGATGGAACTGGGCGAACCGGACGCCTCCGGACGGCGGCGGCCCATACCGGTGGCCGGTTCCGAATTTGACATGGAGATCGACGGCGTGATCATGGCGCTGGGCACATCGCCCAACCCGCTGATCTCCTCCACGACCAAAGGGCTGGAAACGGACAGAAGACGGTGCCTTGTGGCGGATAAAGAAAGCGGCGCGACGACACGGCCGGGCGTGTTCGCCGGCGGCGACGCGGTCACAGGGGCGGCCACCGTCATACTGGCGATGGGCGCCGGAAAAGCAGCGGCGGCAGGGATCGACGGATATCTGAAAAAAAGTACGAAATAATACAAAAAGTACTTGCATGAACTAAGAAAAGGTGCTATAGTATATGGTGTTAAGGAATTAACAAAAAATAGCCCTTTGAATCCCATAATAATATAACCCTGAGAGACCGCTGTCAGTGATGACGGCGGTTTCTTTGGTTTTCAGGAAAGGAAACGATATGGCAGGATCGGATAAAGAACAGAAGATACGGATGATCGCGTTCGATCTGGACGGGACGGCCCTCCACAGAAAAAAGGGACTGACCGAAGGGACACGGCAGGCGCTTTTGGAGGCGGCCCGTCTGGGCGTGACGATGGTGACGGCCAGCGGACGGCCGTGGTCGGCTCTGCCAAAGGAGCTGACGGCGATGGACGGACTGGAATATTTTATCGTCGGCAACGGCAGCAGCGTCCTGCGCCGCCAAAGGGGGAGCGGGGAAACAGAACGGATATACGGAAAATATATGGAACCGGACAAGGTGGAAGCGGCGCTTTTCGTGGCCGCGGACTATCCGTGGCCGCTGGAGGTGACCATCGGCGGGACGGCCTATGCCCGGGCGGACTATGTGGAACGGCCCACCGACTTCGGGGCGTCGTCCAATGTTTACGTACAGACGACCCGACTCCCAGTGAAAGACATCGAATCTTTTATACGGCGGAACATTTCCCGTATTGAGGGGCTGACCCTGATCGTGGCGGACATGGAGGAAAAGGCGGCCATACGGGAGAGGCTGGAAAAGATCCCCCATATCCACGTCACCTCGTCGGTCCCCCGATATCTGGAAATGATGAACGGCAGCGTCAACAAGGCGGCGGCGCTGGCGTTTTTGGCCGATCGGCTGAAGATCGGAAGAAAACAGATCGCGGCGTTCGGCGATGGGGAAAACGATAAAGAAATGCTCGTATACGCCGGCATCGGCGTGGCCATGGAAAACGGCGCGGCGGACTTAAAAGCGGCGGCGGACCGGATCGCGCCGGACTGCGACAAGGACGGCATGGCGCGGGTAATCAGGCAGATGCTTTCGCTGCCCGAAAAAGGA
>CALWEE010000221.1 GCA_944376975.1 uncultured Lachnospiraceae bacterium | reverse complement strand
ATTTTGTCATGAACCTGGTCCATACGCCCCTTGTGCGCGCTCACAGGAACGGGATAGCGGTCATCCTTTTTCTGCTCCTTGCCATTGCCCGGGGATGGATCGACGGCAAGATCTTCGTTTCGTCCGGGGAAAGCTACGCGGTCATAAGCGCCCGGTCCGCTTTCGCGTCGTTTACCGGCTACAGCCAGCCGGCCTGGATGGTGATCGGCTGGGAGTTTTTATGGGCGGTCCTGTTTTCGGCAGCGGGCATATGGCTGCTGAAGCATCAGCTGGAGGTGGAGTGATTTGAACGGAAAAGTACAGGTGATCATGTGAAATTTGAAGCGAACATACCGATTTATCTGCAGATCATTGAAGAGATCAAGCGGCGTATCATCATCGGTGAATACAAACCGGGCGGAAAACTTCCGCCTGTGCGGGAACTGGCCCTGTCGTTCGGCGTCAATCCCAATACCGTACAGAGAGCCTTCGGCGAACTGGAACGGGACGGACTGGTCTACAGCGAACGGACCAGCGGCCGGTTCATTGCCGATGATCCGGAAAAGATAAGGGGGCTTCGGGAGGCGGTCCTTGTGCGCAAGACGGACGCTTTCCTGGAAGACATGAGCCGTTACGGATACGATGAAAAAAGTGTTTTGGCATATATCAACAGTAGAAAGAAGGTTTAGAAGATGAACGAGCGGATCGTAATACAAGGACTGACCAAGACTTATAAGAAAAATGAAGCGCTCAAAGACGTGGATCTTACGATCCCGGCGGGAGCGATCGTAGGCCTGCTTGGACCTAATGGCAGCGGAAAGACCACGCTGCTCAAGATCCTCACCGGCCTGATCCGGTCCTATAAGGGGACGGTATCCATTGACGGCAGACCGGTGGGAGAGGAAACGAAAAAAATGATCTCCTACCTGCCGGATGAACCCTACTTCGCCGATTGGATGCGGGTGAAAGACGCGCTGGGCATATTTCAGGACATGTATGAAGACTTTGACAAAGCCCGCTGCATGGATATGATCAGCCGGTTCCGTATTGCCGAGAAAGCCCGCGTAAGGACCCTGTCCAAAGGGACGAAGGAAAAGTTCCAGCTGGCTTTGGTGCTGAGCAGGCGGGCCCCCATCGTCATCCTCGACGAACCGATAGGCGGCGTGGATCCGGCGGCCCGGGAAGTCATATTGGATACGATACTGGAAAATTACACGAAAGATCAGACATTGCTCATCGCCACCCATCTGATCGCGGAACTGGAACGGATATTTGACGTGGCCATCTTTATCCGGGAAGGGCGGATCCTGTTAAATAAGGATGTGGAATCCTTGCGGATGGAGACCGGACGATCGGTGGACGAACTGTTCAGGGAGCGGTTTCGGTATGAATGACGCGAAAGGGCGTCCCAAAAGTTGTTTCATGACTTTTGGGACGCCCTTTTTATCTGGCCAGTTTTTTCAGATCTTCAAAAAAGCCGGGGTAGGATATATCCACGCATTCGCCGTGGTCCAACCGGGTCACGCCGTCGCTGGCAAGCCCGGCCACCGAAAAGCTCATGGCCACGCGGTGATCCATATGCGTCGCGATGGCCGCGCCGTGGAGCGGACGGCCGCCATGGATGATCATGCCGTCTTCGGTGGCGGTGATATCGGCGCCCATGGCTTTCAGGTTATCCACCATGATATCGATCCGGTTGGATTCTTTGACTTTCAGTTCCTGAGCGTCTTTGATAACGGTCGTGCCCTCGGCGAAGCAGGCGAGGACGGCGATGACCGGAAGCTCATCGATGAGGGTGGGAATGATGGACCCGCCGATGGTGGCGCCGTGGAGCCGGGAGCTTCGGACGATGATGTCCGCGGCCGGCTCGCTGCCGTAAGTCCTTTCGTTGTCCAGCGTGATATCGGCGCCCATGTCCCGGCATACTTTAAGGATGCCGTCCCGCGTGGGATTGACGCCCACATTGAGCAGACGGATCTGCGATCCGGGGACGATCAGGCCGGCGGCGATGAAATAAGCCGCGGAAGAAATATCTCCCGGCACCTGGATATCGCAGGCGTACAGTTCCGGAACAGGCCGGATGGTCACAGTGGTCCCGTCGGTCCGGATATCGGCGCCGCAGGCCTTGAGCATCCGTTCCGTATGGTCCCTTGAAACGTAAGGCTCCGTGACGGATGTTTCGCCCCGGGCGTAAAGCCCGGCCAGCAGGATGGCCGATTTCACCTGGGCGGAAGCGACGGGAGAAGGGTAGGCGATGCCTGTCAAAGCTCCGCCGTTTATGGCAAGGGGCGCGCAGTTGTTGCCCTTCAGGCTTTGGATATCGGCCCCCATCATGGAGAGCGGCGTGATGATCCGGCCCATGGGACGGCTTTGGATAGAGGCGTCGCCGTTGATGACGCAGTCAAAAGGCTGGGCGGCCAGTATGCCGGACATGAGCCGGGTGGTCGTCCCGCTGTTTCCCGTATCCAGCACGCCTTCCGGGCGGGAAAGGGCGTGAAGCCCTTTCCCATGTATTTTTACCGTCTGTCTGTCATTTTTGATTGCGATGCCCATCTTCCTGAAAAAGGAAAAGGATGAAAGGCAGTCGGCGCCCTGGAGGAAGCCGGTGACCGTCGTCGTGCCCCGGGCAAGAGAGCCCAGCATGACGCAGCGATGGGAGATGGATTTGTCTCCCGGGACCTTCAAAGTACCTTTCAGTCTGTAAAGACGCTGTATATTCATGATCTTCAACTCCTGTTCTGCTATTTTACGGTGTGGACCGTGTAGTGGAACCGTTCCAGCAAGTCGGCGGCCCGTTCCGCCGCGTCCTGTTCATAAAATTCGATATGCAGGACGCCTTCCTGGAATTCCCGGTTGTGGACGATGCCGATGTTCCGGATACTGATGCCGTTGGTGGCCAGGATCGTGGCGATGGTGGCAATGGCGCCGGATTCGTCGATGATGTCCACAAAGATTTCGTAAGCCGGTTCGATGGCGCCTTTGGCGTGGCTGACCGGGATATCGTCCCGGTAATTCCTGGCCGCGGAAAACGCGTCCAGAAGGGCGCGCCCGTCTCTGCCGCTTATGGCTTTTTCCATAGCGTGGATCCGGTCTTCATAGTCGTTCAGCGCCTGAAGGATCGGTCCCCGGTTCTCAAAACAGATCTGCTGCCACATTTCCGGGGAAGAGGAAGCGATACGGGTGATATCTTTAAAGCCTCC
>CALWEE010000220.1 GCA_944376975.1 uncultured Lachnospiraceae bacterium | reverse complement strand
AAGACAGGCGTTTCCTTTTTACGGGAGACCTGACGGAAAGCGGGGAAAAAGAACTGATCCGTTCCGGACAGACCTTTTTCGCGGACATACTGAAAGTGGCCCATCATGGCTCCGCCCATTCCACGACCGGGGAGTTCCTTGAAAAGGCCGATCCGTCTTTTGCCCTCATATCGGCGGGAAAGGACAACCGGTACGGGCATCCGGCCAAAGAAACGCTGGAAAGACTGGAACAAAAGGGCATCCCATGGAAAAACACGGCGGAGTCGGGAGCCATCTTCGTAAAACTTGACGATGGAAAAATCACGCTCCAAACCTACCGCGATCCGTAAAAAAATGATATACTTATTCTCATCGAAAGACGATAATGGAGTGGCATATATGAAGATACTGAACCAGCATTTAAAATCGAGTCATTTCAAACAGATCTATCTGCTTTACGGCAGCGAAGACTATCTGCGCCATCAGTACCGGGACCGTTTAAAAAAGGCTCTGGCAGGCGACGGTGATACGATGAACTGCAATTATTATGAGGGAAAAGACATTTCGGTCCCCGCTTTGATCGATATGAGCGAAACGCTCCCTTTCTTTGCCAGCCGGCGTCTGATCATCGTGGAGGACAGCGGCTTTTTCACATCGGCTCAGGATGAACTGGCGGAATATATGAAAAGCCTTCCGGAGACCACGTATATGGTCTTCGTGGAGCGGGACGTGGACAAGCGGAACAAGCTGTATAAATGGGTATCCAAGCAAGGCTACGCCGCCTGTCTGGACCGTCCGGACGAGCGTATGCTGGCCCAGTGGATCCGGGGAATATTGAAAAAGGAAGGCCGTTTCATGTCCGATGACACGCTGAAGCTGTTTTTGGGGACGGTGGATACCGATATGGAAAACGTGCGCGGCGAACTGGAAAAACTGGTCCTGTTCACCGACGGGAGAGAGACGATCGCCGAAGACGATATCCGGGCGGTCTGCACGGTCCATACGGAGAACAAGATATTCGACATGATCTCGGCGGTGGCGGGCAAACGCCAGGCGCGGGCTCTGGAGCTATACCAGGATCTGCTGACGTTAAGGGAACCGCCCATGCGCGTCCTGTATCTGATCACCCGCCAGTTCAACCAGCTTTTTCAACTGAAAGAGCTGCTGGATAAAGGCTATCCGGTCCATGTGGCGGCGGAACGCATGGGCATACGGGAATTCATCGTCCGGAAAAACGCGTCGTTATGCCAGTATTTTTCTCTGGCGGAGCTGCGCCGGGCCGTGGAATCCTGCGTCGAGGCGGAGACCCGTATAAAAACAGGGCAGATCGGCGACCAGATCGCCGTCGAGCTTTTGATCCTCCGTTTTTCGTCCAAATGAACGCCGGTTGGGACCGATATAAAGCAGGATACGGACGCAAGATAAAGCAAATGGGGATTTTGCATAAAAAACATATAAATATTTTGTAAAATATTGAGCATTGCCAGCCTCGGATGTTTTGTGTATAATTGGAGTCAATCTGGTAGACATGTTACTGGTAATGCAGGCAGGATCGACTGAGAAATATCGCTGTAAACAGCTTTATTCTTCGTCGATCTTTTTTTATGTTTTAAGACCAGATGCGGTAAAAAAGTGTTTTTTGGCCAAAATAACACAGGAACGGACAATTTATGATCAAAGGAGAGAGTATTATGGCTAAAGATTATAAGAGTATCGCTCAGGCCGTATTGAACGCGATCGGCGGAGACGCCAACGTCTCCCATCTGGAGCATTGTTCAACACGTCTTCGCTTTTCCATCGTGGATATGGGAAAAGTGGACAAAGAAGCGTTAAAGAAGATCAAAGGTGTTATGGGCGTGGTTTCCAGCGGGAATCAGTGCCAGGTCGTTATCGGGAACGACGTGATCGAAGTTTATGACGAATTGGTAAAAATGGGTAATTTCCAGGGCGGTTCCGGAAAAGCGCCGGTATCCGGCGGCGAGAAAAAGGCGGTCGGCGCCGTTGTACTGGATTTTATCGTCGGCATATTCCAGCCGCTGATCCCGGCCATTGCCGGCGCCGGTATCTTAAAGGCGTTCCTGTCACTGTTCACGCTGATCGGCATCATGGATTCCACCGGGACGCTTTATACCGTATTGTATAACGCGGCGGACGCGGCGCTGTACTTCCTGCCGATCCTGGTAGCGGTCACCATGTCCACGAAGCTGGGCTGCAACCGTCTGGTAGCGGTAGCGGCTGTCGGCACCCTCATCCTGCCCAGCATCACCACGCTTCTTGGTGAAGGCGCGACCCTTTTCGGATTCACGATCCAGAACATCGCCTATTCCTATCAGGTATTCCCGGCCATATTGAGCGTGGCCTTCCTGTATTTTGTTGAAAAATACGTGACAAAGATCTCGCCGAAACCGATCCGGGTATTCTTTGTCCCCATGATCTGCTTTATCCTGGTCGTTCCGGTCACCTTGCTGATCCTTGGACCGCTTGGATATAATATCGGTCAGTTATTGACGACCGTCATTCTTTTCCTGTATGATAAACTTGGATGGATCGCGGTGGCTATCCTGGCGGCTATCCTGCCGTTCATGATCGCGACAGGCATGCACAAAGCGCTGGTACCTTACGCCGTATCGTCCATCACGGAGATGGGCAGCGAGCTGCTGTATATGCCCGCTTCTTTGGCTCATAACATTTCAGAAGGCGGCGCGTGCCTGGCAGTCGCTGTCAAGACGAAAGATCCGGACCTGCGTTCCGCGGCGATCTCAGCCGGTATCTCCGGTATCTTCGGTATCACGGAACCTGCGTTATACGGTGTGACGCTGCTGCACAAGAGAGCGCTTGCCGGCGTGATCATCGGAAGCTTTGTCGGCGGTCTGACCGTCGGACTGGCCGGACTGAAAGCGTTTGTGGCCATGGGCCCGGGACTTGCCGGTATGGCCATGTTCGTTGATGTGGAAAACGCCATGAACATTGTCTGGGGCTTTGTAGGACTTGGCGTATCTTTGGGCGTTTCCTTTATCGCCACGCTGATCCTTTATAAAGATGAACAGATCGAAGCGCCAGAAGACGAAAAACGCGTTGACGCTCCGGCGGAAGCAAAAAACGGAAACGGTACCGTGGTCAGCCCGATGGAGGGTGAACTGATCCCCATCACGAAGGTGAACGATGAAGTTTTTTCGGCCGGCATCCTTGGCGGAGGCATGGCGGTCATCCC
>CALWEE010000219.1 GCA_944376975.1 uncultured Lachnospiraceae bacterium | reverse complement strand
CAGATCGCGCCGGTCTATTCCATCTCAGCCGGACTGGATTATCCGGGCGTGGGCCCGGAACACGCGCATCTGTATGATACCGGGCGGGCAGAATACGTGGCGGTGACCGATGACGAGGCGGTAGACGCCTTTGAATATCTGTCCCGGACGGAAGGCATCATACCGGCCATCGAAAGCGCCCACGCGGTGGCTTACGCGAAAAAACTGGCAGGGTCCATGTCAAAAGACCAGATCATCGTCGTGAACCTGTCCGGAAGGGGCGACAAAGACTGCGCGGCGATCGCCAGATACAGAGGAGAGGACATTTATGAGTGATATACATAAAGCGTTTGAAAATGGCAAGGCGCTGATCGCCTGCGTGACCTGCGGGGATCCTTCTCTGGAAACGACAGGAGCGATCGTCCGGGCGATGGACGAAGCCGGGGCGGATATGGCGGTGCTTGGCATACCGTTTTCCGATCCTACGGTGGAGGGCCCGGATGCGCAGAAGGCCAACGCGCGCGCGCTTTCGGGCGGCGCGACGGTGGACGGGATATTTGACGCGACGCGGGAACTGAGAAAAAAGACCCGGATGCCGTTGGTGTTCATGACCTACGCGAACGTGGTCTTTTCATATGGAACGGAACATTTTATCCGGACGGCGGCTGAAGCCGGGGCAGACGGCCTGATCCTTTCCGACGTGCCATGGGAGGAGAAGGAGGAATTTCAGCCTTTGTGCGAAACATACGGACTGGCCTATATTCCCACGATCGCGCCCGCGTCCGGCGAGCGGACAGAAAAGATCGTAAGAAGCGGGGACGGCTTTGTATACTGCGTATCTTCTCCGGAGATGGCAGCCGATCCTCAAAAGCTTTACGGCGGCGCGGACGCCATGGCCAGCCGAGTCAGGAAAGTCAGGGATATCCCCTGCGCCGTCGGTCTGGGCATGCCCACGCCCGAGCAGGCGAAAGCGGCAGCGGCAGCCGCGGACGGCGTCATCGTGGAAAACGCGGCGGCCTGTCTTTGCGGCCAGTACGGGCGGACATGCCCGTCCCGCGTGAAAGAGTATATCCGGACGATCAAAGAAGCGATCCGGGAAGCGTGATATAAAAAGCGCCGCCGCGTCAGAGGCGGACGGCGTCCTGGAAAGGGTATTTCCGGTCCGTAATGGTCATAAGGGATGCCCTTCATTTTTGGATACGGGTCGGTGAAACAGGAACCTCTGGCCCGTATGGAGATATGATAAGATCAAGGAACAGAAAATCAGAAAGAGTGAGACCATGGATTACATCGTAGTGGATTTTGAATGGAACCAGGCCGCCTACAGCAAAGGCAACGTACCCGGTGTTCCATTCGAGATCATTGAGATTGGCGCGGTCAAGCTGGATGAACAGGGAAATAAGATCGGTGAATTTCAGCGGCTGATCCGGCCGGCCATATACAAAAGACTGCATTACGTGACGAAAAACCTGACCGGGCTGACGGAAAAGGAACTGCGCAAGGGCGTGAAGTTCCCGTATGCCCTGGTGGATTTTCTCATGTGGTGCGGCAAGGATTACCGTTTCTGCACATGGGGCAACCTGGATCTTCTGGAACTCCAGCGGAATTTAAAGTATTATCATCTGGAAGACATGCTGCCCGGTCCCATAACCTATTATAATGTCCAGAAACTGTTCCGTATTTTTTACGGAGACGGAAAAGACGCGTCGTCGCTGGAGCACGCGGTGGAATTTTTAGGCATCAAAAAGCAGGATGGCTTTCACCGGGCGGTCTGCGACGCGGAATATACGGCCCAGGTGTTCAACAAGATGGATAAGGCCGAGGCGGCCCGGTGGTATACGGTGGATTATTATCAAAATCCCAGATCCCGGAAGGAAGAACTGCATCTTGTATATGATACATATGCCAAAGATGTGTCCCGGGAGTTTGGCGGAAAAGAGGAGGCCATGAAGGACCGGGGCGTGCGTTCCACCCGCTGCTTTGTGTGCGGGAAACCGGCGGCGAAGAAGATCCGGTGGTTCGCCGGGAAAAACAGGGCCTATTATTGTCTGGCCCAGTGCCGGGAACATGGCTATATAAGAGGAAAGATCCGGCTGAAAAAAACCGATGAAGACCGGATATTCGCCGTAAAGACCCTTCGGCTCATCACGGAGGAAGAAGCGGAAAAGATCGGGGAAATGAAAAAAGATATGCAGAAGAAACGTCAGGAGAAAAGACACAGGGAGGAACATCATGCGGGCTAAATTTATCATCAACGCCCATTCCGGAAAGCAGGACGCTTTGAAAAACCTGGAAAGCATCGTGGGCTGCCTGGTCCTCAATCAGGTGGTCAGCCAGGTGGATGTTTTTTATACAGAGCAGGAAGGCGACGCGAGGCGGGAAGCGGCAAAGCTGCGGCCGGGCGCGTTTGATTTTCTTGTCTGTGTCGGCGGAGACGGCACGGTGAGCGATGTGGTCAACGGGCTTATGGAAGGCGCGTGCAAGATTCCTCTGGCGGTGGTGGCCGCGGGAACGGCCAATGATTTCGCCACATACTGGGATCTGCCGTCCACGTCCGAGGATTTCTGCCGGATGATCATGAACTTTAAAAGGCGGAAGATCGATGTGGGGCGGATCAACGACCGGTATTTCATCAATTCGGTCGTAGGCGGTTCCCTGACCGGTAAGAGCGATTCGGTATCCCAGGAGAGCAAAGCGGTTTTCGGGAAAATGGCGTATTATGTCAATGGAGCGAAAAATCTGACGAAAGTTTCCCAGCCGGCGCGTCTGTGCTTCCGAGCCAGGGAGTTTCGGAGGGAAGAAGAAGCGATCATGTTCATCGCCTATAATGTGGGCAGTTCTTTTGCCGGACGCCCCATCGCGTCGAAGCCTCAGCCGGACGACGGTTTCCTGGACCTTCTGGTGCTCCGGAAGATGGATCTGGCCCAGATCACCGGGCTGGGTTTATCGGCGCTGACCAAAGGCGGCATCGGCCATCCCCGGATGAAGCGTCTCAGGACGCGTCAGGTGGAAATATCCAAAGTGGAAGGCAGCGATCTTCCCATTGAATGTGACGGTAAGGTGATCGGCGGCCTTCCGGTGAAGCTGGGCGTTGTCCCGGAGGCGCTGGAGATCCTTGTCCCATGAGGCGGATCGGATACGAAGATATAAAAAAGGTGGGCGAAAAGCGTCCGGGGGACAGCTTTTGCCCACCTTTTTGGGTGGATGTGCGTCAGC
>CALWEE010000218.1 GCA_944376975.1 uncultured Lachnospiraceae bacterium | reverse complement strand
TCCCTACACGACGCTCTTCCGATCTAATAAAAACTTACATAAACAGATGGATAACGCCTGACGGCATAAAAATAACGGCGCCGCGAAAGTTTTGAAAGACTTTCGCGGCGCCGCTTTTTTATCAACACCATTTAATGTTTATGGACATTCTTGATCTGCCAGTCTATGGGCGTCTGGCCGTGGCTTTCCAGAAACTGGTTCGTCCTGGAAAAAGGCCGGCTTCCGAAAAAACCCCGGTAGGCCGATAAAGGACTGGGATGGGGCGCTTCCAGTATGAGATGCCCTGGATTGCGCAGCATGCTCTTTTTTGCCTGGGCGGGCCTTCCCCACAAAATAAACACGATGGGCCGATCCTGCGCGTCCAGTATACGGATGACCGCGTCGGTAAATTCCTCCCACCCCAATCCCCGGTGGGAATTGGCCTGGTGGGCCCGGACCGTCAGCACCGTGTTCAGGAGGAGGACGCCCTGTTTCGCCCATTTTGTCAGACAGCCGTTATCCGGGATATAACATCCCAGGTCGTCATGGAGTTCCTGATAGATGTTCACAAGGGACGGCGGGATCTCCACCTCCGGCTTCACGGAAAAGCAAAGCCCGTGGGCCTGTCCGTCTCCATGATACGGATCCTGTCCCAATATGACCACTTTTACTTCCGAAAGCGGCGTATACTCAAACGCGTTGAAAATATCGTCCGCCGCCGGATATACGCGGCGGGTCCGGTATTCCTGTAAGATCGTCTTATACAATTTCGCGTAATAGGGTTTGGAAAACTCCGGTTTAAGAGGTTCCAGCCAGTCATTGCTTATCGCGCCCAATGTGCACCCTCCTTATCACCTTCTGACAGAAACGCCTCTGGCCGCCAGATAATCTTTCAGATCGTTTATTTCCAGTTCTTTATAATGGAAAAGAGACGCCGCCAGAACAGCGTCCGCTCCGCCTTCCGTGAGCGCTTCGTAAAAATGTTCCTTTGTTCCGGCGCCGCCGCTGGCAATGACCGGGACCGGAACCCGGTCCGCGATCTTCCGGGTCAGCTCGATATCATAACCGGCTTTCGTACCGTCGCAGTCCATGCTTGTGAGCAGTATCTCGCCCGCGCCGAGACGGCACACCTTCTCCGCCCAGTAAAGGGCGTCGATGCCTGTGTCCAGCCGGCCGCCGTTCTTATAGATATTCCAGCCGCCGTCCGGCCTTCTTTTAGCGTCTATGGCCACGACCACGCACTGGCTGCCGAACTTGTCCGCCGCTTCGCTGATCAGTTCCGGCCGGTTTATGGCCGCCGAATTGATGGATATCTTATCCGCTCCTTCCCGGAGCAACGCCCGGAAATCGTCCACGGTCCGGATGCCTCCGCCTACCGTAAAGGGAATGAACACTTTTTCCGCCACTTTACGGACCAGATCGACGACCGTCTTCCTGGCGTCGGAGGAAGCGGTGATATCGAGAAAGACCAGTTCGTCCGCCCCCGCCTTATCGTAAGCCGCGCCGATCTCCACCGGATCGCCCGCGTCCCTCAGGTTGACAAAATTCACGCCCTTGACCACCCGTCCGTCATGGACGTCCAGGCATGGGATAACTCGTTTAGCGAACATAGGGCCCCTCCTTTTTGACCAACGCGAAATTCTTCAGTATCTGAAGGCCGGCGTCGCTGCTCTTTTCCGGATGGAACTGGCAGGCGAACAGATTTCCCCGCTCCACCGCGGCGTCAATGGTCACGTTATAACCGGTCGTAGCCGCCACGTCCTGTCTGTTTGCCGCCTTCAGGTAATAGGAATGGACAAAATACACATAAGGGTCGCGAAGCCCCTTAAACAGCCGGCTCTCCGGCGCGATATCCAGTGAATTCCACCCCATATGAGGGATCTTGATGCCCGGAGCGTCCGGTATTTTTACGATCTTTCCTTCGAGCACGCCAAGGCCAGCCACGCCCGGTGATTCTTCGCTTTCCGGGAAAAGGAGCTGGAGCCCCAGGCAGATGCCGAGGAACGGTTTCCCGGACCGGATCAGTTCATAGATCGTCTCGGTCAGATGGTATTGTTTTATATGGGCCATGGCGTCTCCAAAGGAACCGACTCCCGGAAGGACCACCCGGTCGGCGCCGCGCAGCGCGGCCGGGTCCCGTGTCACGACAACATCCTCCCCTATATGAAGAAAGGCCTTTTCCACGCTTTTTATATTGCCCGCGTCATAGTCGATCACAGCGATCACGCGATCATCTCCATTTCATGTTTATACCGTTTTTGTATCAGAGTATAAGTTATTTTATCACAAAAAAACGGGAAAATCGACCGGAGTTTTGGAAAAGATTCCATAATTTCCTTAGAACACTTGAAAATCAGGAAAAATGTGATAGTATATACAAGTGGTTTGTATAAATTTCCGCATGCAAGAAGGAGGTTTTTAAGATGAAAACATCTGTATTTGTGGAATATCTCGGAAATCAGGTTGAAGACAAGACCCTGGTGAACAAAGTCAAAGAACTTTGGATCGCCGAAGGCAATAAGATCAAAGACATCAAAGATTTGAAGATTTACGTAAAACCTGAAGAGAATGCCGCTTATTACGTTATTAATGATGACATCAACGGAAAAATCGCATTAGACTGATCAATAACATACATAAGCAGTACCAAAAAGGAGCCTTTTAAGGCTCCCTTTTTTTATTCAGATAACAGGCTGTTTTTCCGACGCGTCCAGCTCAAACCAGAATTCCACGCCGTCTTCCCGGTTCTTCACGCCGTATCCCTGGCCCAGTCTTTCCATCGTCGCCTTGACGATAGAAAGGCCCACGCCGCTTCCGCCGTATTCCCGGGTCCGCGCTTTATCCACTTTGTAAAATTTGATCCATATGTTGGCAATATCTTCTTCCGGTATGGGTTTTCCCGTATTGAATACCGATATCCGGGCTTTATCGTCCTGTTTTTCGATCTTCACCCGGATGATCTTTTCTCCCTCCACATGGTTTAAGGCATTGGACAGATAGTTGGAGAAAGACTCCTCCACCAGATACACATCGCCCCACACGTAAACCGGCTCTTTCGCGTCAAATTCCAGGGTCACGCCTTTCTGCCGGAATAAAATATCGCTGCTTTCCAGCATGTTCCGGACTGTATCGGCAATATCGAACCGTTCCATGTTCAGCGTATCCGCCCCAAACTCGATCTGGTTCAGATCCAGCAGTTTCTTGACGATCCGATTCATCTTGGCCGCC
>CALWEE010000217.1 GCA_944376975.1 uncultured Lachnospiraceae bacterium | reverse complement strand
TCCACTTCCACCAGCGCATCTTTCGGAAGCCTTGCCACCTCCACACAGGAACGGGCAGGCGCCTCACCTGTGAAAAACCGGGCGTAGATCTCGTTTACCGTGGCGAAATCATTCATATCTTTGATAAATACCGTCGTCTTGACCACGTCTTCATAGGAAAGCCCCGCCGCTTCCAGAACGGCGCCCACGTTTTTCAGGCTCTGCTCCGTCTGGGCCACGATGCCCTCCGGCAAAAGACCGGTCTCCGGTATAAGGCCCAGCTGACCGGACGCGTACACCAGGCCTCCCGCCTGGACAGCGTGTACGTAAGGGCCGACAGCGGCCGGCGCCTTCGGCGCGTTTATTACTTTTTTAGCCATTTCTGATCATCCTTTCTCGCGTAAGATATTTATGATGGGCAGGACATTTTTCCTTGCCCTCCATCAGTTTACCACAAGCACATCGCCGACCGCAAGCGTCCCGCCATGGATGACCACGGCGAAAACGCCTTTTCGCGGCATGATGCAGTCGCCCACCTGTTTGTAGATCTCGCAGTGGCTGTGGCACTGTTTGCCGATCTGAGTGATCTCAAGGACCACTTCGCCGCCAGACAGCCGCGTACCCACCGGAAGCTCCGGAAGATCGATGCCGGACACAAGGAGGTTTTCTCCAAACGCGCCGTTTTCCACATCCGCGCCTTTGGATCGGAACGCCTCCACGCTTTCCCAGGAAAGCAGGCTCACCTGCCGGTGCCATTTGCCCGCGTGGGCGTCGCCTTCGATGCCGAAATCCTCGATCAGCCGGACGCTTTCCCTTTCCTGTTTGGCTGTCCCCCGTTTCTCACTGACGCAGATCGCTTTTATGACGCCTGTTTTGCTGTTCTTCATCCTTCGATCAAAACCTCCATCACACCGCCGCAGACCATGACGTCATCTTCGCTCACGTCTT
Source organism: uncultured Lachnospiraceae bacterium (assembly GCA_944376975.1). Classification (GTDB taxonomy): domain Bacteria; phylum Bacillota; class Clostridia; order Lachnospirales; family Lachnospiraceae; genus Frisingicoccus. Next base: position 2,290 of record CALWEE010000217.1, on the reverse strand, counting down.
TGGTCATATCCACCTTGCGCACCGCGCAGCGGCCGGTGCCGATATATTTCAATGTTTCCCGCATGACTTCGGCTTCCGCGCAGCCGCCGCCGATACTGCCCTCGATCCGCCCTTCCGGATACACGATCATCCGGGCGCCGCCCCGTCTGGGCGTGGGCCCTTTTGTGGAAAGGACTGTCACCACGCCGTGGGGCCTTTCGTCCTCCGCCAGCCGCTCCAGGATACGGTGGTCCACATCCGCCGCCTCCCGGTCTTTTCCTTTGGAACACCGCTTTTCCCGGATGATCTCCGCCAGTATGGAGATGGCGATCTCTTCCGGCAAAAGGGCGCCGATGGCCAGGCCGACGGGCATGTGGATCGCTTCCACCTTGCTTTCTTTAAACCCTTCCTCCAGAAGGAGGGCGCGCATCCCGGCGGAACGGCGTCCGGATCCCATCATTCCCAGATAGGCGGGAAAGTCGCCGGAAAGGATCGTCCGAAGACATTCTTTGTCAAACCGGTGTCCCCGCGTCAGGACGACCACATGATCGTACGACGTGATCTTCAAGTCTTTGATTACCTGGATAAAATCGCCGCAGATGACCTGCCTGGCCGACGCGAACCGGGCCTTATTGGCAAAAGCCGGACGATCGTCCACCACCGTGACCACGAAACCGGTCCGGGCGGCAAGGTCGGATAAGGCCAGCGCCACATGGCCGCCGCCCAGTATGATCAGCCGTTCTTCCGGATAAAAAATCTCCGTCAGGCGATCGCCCTCCCAGATCACGTCCCGGGTCTTTTCATTCTCATTCAGGATTTCCGAAACTTCTTTCCTGGCCTTAAACCCATCGCCTTCCGGACCGATCCGGGTGACCATGCGGGCTTTTTTCCCTTCTGAAAGGAGCTTCATCAGTTTTTTATATTGATCTGTCACTGTCCGCGCCTCCATTACTTTCCGAAACCGCAGTTGGGGAAAACGCAGACCGGGCAGTTCAGGCACAGTCCGCCATGTCCCAGAGCCGCCAGCTCATCGGCCGTCACCGGATCGTCCGCCATGAGCCGGGGAAGGATCAGGTCGAAGACCGTCCGTCCCGCGTACATGACGCATCCGGGCAGACCAGCCACAGGAATGGTCCTGCCTTCTCTCCGGACATAGGACAGCAGGAACATGGCTCCGGGCAATACCGGCGCGCCATAGGATATCGTCTCGCCTCCGGCGGCCGCGATGGCTGCCGGCGTCAGATCGTCCGGATCCACGCTCATGCCTCCGGTGCAAAGGACCATATCGGCTCCGGCGCCGATCCAGGCTTCGATCGCCTGATGGATCATCGCTTTATCATCGTCCACGATCGTCTGTCCGAGGACTTTCGCGGGATAATCCGATAATTTTTCCCGGATGACCGGTCCGAACGCGTCTTTGATCCGCCCCCGGTATACCTCGCCGCCTGTCGTTACGATGCCCACCTTCTTTTCCCGGAAAGGAAGCAGGGTGAACAAAGGTCCTTTTACCGCCTTTTTCGCCGCCTCAAGCTTCTTCTCCTCGATCACCAGAGGGATGACCCGCATACCGGCCAGCGTATCCCCTTTTTTTACCGGAAAATCGCCGTGACGGGACGCGATCATCATCTCTCCGATCCGGTTGACTTTATAAAGCCCTTCCGCGTCCACTTTCAAAAGGCCATCGATCTGGGAAAAGATCTCGATCTTGCCTTCCTTCGGTTCCGTCCGGCCGATATGTTCATTGGCGCACAGCTGATAAAGGCGCATAGCCCCTTCGTCTTCATGGAGCCAGCCTTCCTTCTTTTCCCACACGTACAGATGCTCTTTCCCGACGGAAAGGAGTACGGGTATATCTTCTTCCCGCACCACATGCCCCTTACGAAATACCGGCCCCTTAAACTCGCCTTTTACGATGCGGGTGATATCGTGGCACAATACATGGCCTACCGCGTCCCTGGTCCGTATCTTTTTCATGTTTCCGCCTCCAGATCATCTATAAGCAGATAAGCGTAGTCTTTCCGGATAGCCTGAAGGATCCTGCCGATCGTTTCCGGTCCGTCCGTCCCATCCGGCGTCCAGTCGTATTCCCGGCCGTCCAGCCGGACGCGCCACCGGTCTTTTTTGCTGTCTGCCAAGGCAAAGCCGTCGTTATCGCTAAGGTCCATATCCTGGATATTTCCAAAAAGGGTCAGCTTATCTTTATAAGGCGCGCTGTCATATGGACAAAACGCGCGACAGTTTCCACATTCATTGCACATCCGGTCCACATGGAGGATCACCGGCATGGAGAAGCCTTCCGCCCGGATCAGGA
>CALWEE010000216.1 GCA_944376975.1 uncultured Lachnospiraceae bacterium | reverse complement strand
GTTTTATGGCAGGCATGGGCATCCCGGTCCGGTGGGATGGAGCCGGGACGATCTGCGTGCGGGGCAGATGCCCGACGAAAGATACAGACTATACGATCATGCCGGATCGGATCGTGGCCGGCACTTACCTTTGCGCGGCGGCAGCCACAGGTGGGAGCGTAGAGCTTCCCAACGGATCGGCCGTCCACATGAAAGCGCTGTTGGATGTGCTGACCCGCATGGGCGTCTATGTCCGGCGGGAATATCCGGCCGGCATATATTTGAAGGCGCGGGGCAGGCTGAAAGCCGCAGGTCCCATACATACCGCGCCGTTTCCCGGCTTCCCGACCGATATGCAGTCCCAGATCATGGCTGTATGCTGCGGGGCCGATGGCGTCAGCCATATATACGAACATGTTTTTGAAGACCGGTTCGCGGCCGGTGAGGAATTGAAAAAGATGGGCGCGGATATACGGATGGAAGGCCGGCTTGCCGTTGTACGGGGCAAGGATAAACTGCGGGGCGCCCAAGTCGACGCGAAAGACCTGCGGGGCGGAGCGGCCCTTATCCTGGCCGGTCTGGCGGCGGAAGGCGAGACGGTCGTGCGAAACGGCTGTTTTGTGGAACGAGGATACGCGGATATCTGCGGCGATCTGGGAAAACTGGGCGCCTGCGTCCGATATGTTTAAAGATCAGGTGGATACAGATGGATAGATTTTATGATGAATGGGACGAAGATCGCGTTCCCGAAGAAACATTTGAAAATGACGTTTCAGATACACAGGACGACTGGGACGGACCGGAGCCGGAAGAAGGCGTGGACTTCGACGACGAAGATCCGGAAGACGAAGAGGGAAAAAGACATTTCAGAATGGGGAAATGGCCGTTCATTCTGGCGGCCATCGCTGTCCTGGCGTCTTTTTTCATCTTCGGCTTCGCCCTGGATTCCGTGGAAGTGACCGGGAGCCGGCTCTATTCCGCGGAGGAGATACGGACCATGATCGGCTTTCCCGAGAAGCTTGACCATACCCTTCTGTGTTATTTGAGATACGCGCGCTACAACGCGCAGGGACTGCCGTTTATAGAGGATATATCCGTCCGCATGACCGGACTCCACAGCCTGGAGATCGTCGTAGACGAAAAACCGGTCGTCGGCTGCGTAAAATCCGGCAATTCCTTCATTTATTTTGACAGAAAGGGCGTGGTACAGGAAATATCGGATCAGGACGTGGGGGACCTTCCGAAGGCGGAAGGCGTCACGGTCGACGCGCTGGAGACGGGCGTGCCCATCAAGGCGGCCAGCGACGAACTGACGGAAGGCATCGTGGAGACGGCGGATCATCTGGCCACATACGGGATGGACATTGACCGGATATGCGTGACTGAAGACGGGGATATCACCTTGGATGCCGGGAACGGGATATGGATCGACCTGGGAAAACCGATCTTCATATCGGAAAAGATCACGGAACTTTCCAATATCCTTCCAGAACTGAGAAAGCTCCACGAGGAAGAAGGCGTCACCGGGACATTGCATCTGGAAAACTATGACGCGACCCAGACAACCATATATTTTTCAGAAGAAAATTAAAAGAAACAGTTGATTATTTCGGTAAAAAATTATATTATATAGTGTGATAACGCACATATATCAGGATAATCATTTGAAGGAGGAAGTACCTTGCTTGAGATAAAAACGAATGAAATGGATGCGGCGGCAAAGATACTCGTGATTGGCGTTGGCGGGGCCGGAAACAACGCTGTGAACAGAATGATCGAAGAGAATATAATCGGCGTGGAATTTATCGGCATTAATACAGATAAACAGGCACTGCAGTTATGTAAAGCGAACCAGCTGGTCCAGATCGGCGAGAAGCTGACCAAGGGACTGGGCGCGGGAGCGAAACCCGAGATCGGCGCGAAAGCGGCCGAAGAAAGCGTAGACGAACTGACTGAGCTCATCAAAGGCGCGGACATGGTATTTGTCACCTGTGGTATGGGCGGCGGTACAGGTACAGGCGCGGCGCCGGTAGTGGCCGGCATTGCCAAGAGCCTGGGCTGCCTGACAGTCGGCGTTGTCACGAAACCGTTCCGTTTTGAAGCCAGACAGCGTATGACCAACGCCCTGACAGGTATTGAGAACCTGAAAGAGAACGTGGACACGCTGATCATCATCCCCAACGATAAACTGCTTGAGATCGTCGATCGCCGGACAAGCATGCCGGAAGCCCTGAAGAAAGCGGACGAAGTGCTCCATCAGGGTGTTCAGGGCATCACCGACCTGATCAACGTTCCCGGCCTGATCAACCTGGATTTCGCCGATATCCAGACCGTCATGAAAGACAAGGGCATCGCCCATATCGGTATCGGCGAAGGCCATGGCGACGAAAAGGCTCTGGACGCCGTTAAACAGGCGATCACAAGCCCGCTGCTCGAGACGACCATCGAAGGCGCGACTGACATCATCATCAACATCTCCGGCGACATCGGCCTGATCGAGGCCAACGACGCGGCCATGTATGTGGAAGAGCTGGCCGGTGAATCCGCCAATATCATCTTTGGCGCGATGTACGATGACAGCACGCCGGACACAGCCCGCATCACCGTTATCGCCACAGGCCTGGAGACAGCCGAGAAGAACGCGCCCCAGAGCACGTCCTTTAAGAAGAAACCGACAGAACGTCCGGCTTTCACCGGAAACGCCGCCGCGAGCGCGCCGTTCCGTCCATCGGCATCGGCTCCTTCCACAGCGCCCCACCGCAGAGAGGGAAGCGCTTCCGGAAGCACGATCCAGATCCCCAGCTTCTTACAGAAAAAATAATATCCGAACCTTATCCCCCGGAATCTTTCCGGGGGATTTTTTTGACTCTATTTGTTGAATAGTCCAGAAAAGTTTTATGGTTTTGGGACGAGGGTTTGACAAATTATTTGGACGGGAGAGCTTATAATAGACGTGAGATTTGAGGGAGGTGATACAGGCTTATTGATATCGGCCACTTGTCCAATAAGACGGTACATTCTTCAGACCGCCGGAAACGGCGGAAATCTATTCACTATCAGATTCTTTTATATACCCTGAGCTTTCTTTCGGGAAGCCTGGGACCGATCATTTTTTACCACACACACATGACGAAAGATATGGTCAGGAAGTTTCACCAGAGGAACGGAGAGATCCGGATACAGATAAAAGGGCAAAGCGTCCGGGGAAGGGCCTTTGTGGATACCGGGAACAGTCTGCGT
>CALWEE010000215.1 GCA_944376975.1 uncultured Lachnospiraceae bacterium | reverse complement strand
ACCTGGAAAAAGCGGAAGAAAAGTGGCAGGCGGCTGTTCCGGAAGACGGACAGACGCTGGATTACGACACCATCAAAGGCGCGGCGACCATGCTGGACTGGATCATGCCGGCCATGTGGGCGGGAGACAACCGGAATTTCTTTGAATACCGTCGGATGAACGCGGCCGGTCTGGATCTGGCGGCCATGGAAAGCCAGGCGGCGTCGGTGGGGATCCTGGACCGGCTGAAGGCATATGAATGGCCGGATCCGGACGACCTTTCGGCATACAGGACGCTGACAGGGATCTTTAACTGGCGTTACCCGAGACAATGGCTGACCCGGCTCCACGGCAAGGTGACGGTCAGCGAACTGAAAAAGATGGTCGGGGAAGCGCAGAAAGGCCAGGTGCTTTATCCGAAGGATACGCAGAAAACGGCACCGGATTTCATGCCGGAAGGCGAAGGCTTTGGCCGGGAACAGGTGAACCTGGCCGCGGAAAGAGGAACGGCGGTGCACAAGGTGCTGGAATACCTTCCGTGGGACGCGCTGTCTGACATATCCGACCTGGATGACCGGATACGCGGCTGGATCGATTCGGGAAGGCTGCCCCGGGAATGGGACAGTCTGATCGACCGGAAAGCCGTATGGAAGCTGGTCCGCTCTCCTTTGGGCGAACGGATGAAAAAAGCCTGTCGGGAAGGAAGGCTTCACAGGGAGCAGCCCTTTGTCCTGGGCATTGACGCGTGGGAAGCGGCGGGCGTGCCCCGGGAAGCGGAAGGCGCCGATGAAAAAGTACTGGTCCAGGGCGTGATCGACGCCTGGTTTGAAGAAGCGGACGGACTGGTCCTTCTGGATTACAAGACAGACCGGGTCAAAGCCGGCGAAGAAGGGAAGCGGGAACTGATCCGGCGTTATAAGATCCAGCTGGATCACTACCGGAGGGCCCTTGAAAGCATCACCGGGAAAAAGGTCAAAGAACGGCTGATCTACGCGGTGGCTACCGGTGAAACGATCTCCTGCTGACAGGTCCGGGAATAAGTCCGTACAGGTCCGGGTATACTTCTGTAAAAAAGGAAGCGGACGTATGGACAAAAAAGAAGGCAAAAAGATCCGGCCGGAGGATAAACTGAAATATGAAGTCGCCGAAGAACTGGGACTTTTGGACAGAGTCAAAGACGGCGGCTGGCGCTCACTGACCGCCCGGGAAACCGGGCGCGTCGGCGGGCTGGTACGTCAAAGACGGAAGGAAGCAGGCAAAAGAAAAGAGGAATAAAATGGAAGCCTATTCAGAATTCGCGAAAGTATACGATCTGTTTATGGACGATATACCTTACGGAACGTGGGCCGGATGGCTCCGGGATCTGCTGGAAGATCACGGCGTCAAAGGCGGGCTCGTTCTGGATCTGGGATGCGGCACCGGGAAGATGACCCGGCTCCTCGCCGATTTCGGCTATGATATGATCGGCGTGGACCGGTCGGAAGATATGCTGGCCGAAGCCAGGGAGACGGATACGGGAAAGGGCATCCTGTATCTGTGCCAGGATATGCGGGATTTTGAGCTGTATGGCACGGTGGCCGCCATCGTCAGCGTGTGCGACTGCATGAATTATATATTGGAAGAAGCGGATATGCTCCAAGTGTTCCGCCACGCCAACAATTACCTGGATCCGGGCGGGCTGTTCATCTTCGACATGAACACGCCATACAAATATGAGCACGCGCTGGGCGAGCAGACCATAGGGGAAGCCCGGGAAGATCACTGTTTTATATGGGATAATTATTATGACAAGGACACCCGGATCAACGAATACGTCCTGGATCTGTTCATACAAGGCAAGGACGGGCGTTACGACCGGTATGAAGAATGTCATTATCAGCGGTCCTGGGATATGAAAACGATCCGCCGGCTGGCCGAGGAAGCCGGCCTGCGGTGGAAGGGCTGCGTGGAAGCCTATACCGGCAAAGACCCTGCGGATGACTGCGAACGGGTCTGCGTCATACTACAGGAATACCAGAAGGAGAGAAAATAATCATGTCTGATCATATAATAAGAGCAACGGATAAAGACCATCAGATCCGCGTCTTCGCGGCTACGACAAGGGAACTGGTGGAGCATGCCAGAAAGATCCACGATACCAGTCCTGTGGCCACCGCCGCGCTGGGCCGTCTGCTCACGGCCGGAGCCATGATGGGAAGTATGCAGAAGGGTGAAAATGATGTGCTGACCCTTCAGATCACATGCGACGGACCGATAAAAGGACTGACGGTGACCGCCGACGCGAAAGCCCATGTCAAAGGCTACGCGCGGCATCCGGAAGTGATGCTGCCCCCCAGCCCGGCCGGCAAGCTGGATGTGGGAGGCGCCGTCGGAGCGGGCGTGCTGAGCGTGATCCGGGATATGGGGATGAAAGAGCCGTACGTGGGCCAGACCCGTCTGGTGTCCGGCGAGATAGCGGAAGATCTGACCTATTATTTCGCCACCTCCGAACAGGTCAACTCCAGCGTGGCGTTGGGCGTCCTTATGGAGAAGGACAATACGGTGCGTCAGGCCGGCGGGTTTATCCTTCAGCTCATGCCGTTCGCGTCGGAGGACGTGATCGGCAGGCTTGAGAAGAATATCGGCGCCCTGCCTTCCATGACCGCCCTTCTTGACGCGGGACTGTCGCCGGAAGATATCGTCCGTAAAGTGCTTGACGGTTTTGAAGTGGAGATACTGGACACCCTGCCCACCGCCTATCGGTGCGACTGCTCAAGAGAACGGGTGGAAAAAGCGATCATCAGCATTGGGAAAAAAGAGATCGAAGATATGATCCGGGATGGCGAGCCGGTGGAAGTGAACTGCCATTTCTGCGGCGCCCATTACATATTCAGCGTGGAAGAACTGAAAACGCTTTTGAAAAAAGCCATGTAAAGAGAAAATGTTTATTAAAAAAGTGAAATCTTTTTGAAATATCCAGGCCTTCTATTGTATTTTAAACAGTCTGTGGTACAATATTCTCAACCGGATTAGCACTCCGGGCAAGAGAGTGCTAACGTTTAAAAGAAAAACAGACGATATCCTGTGTTTTACAGATAGGAGGAAATTAAATGGGAGATAAAAACGAAAGCAATCTGAAAAAGACGAATCCCATCCCGCCGTCCGGCTCAGGTCGGGGCGGCAGCGGAAACGGAGGCAATGGCCGTGGGAACGGCGGCCAGTCCCAGGGCCCGTCTTTTGATAAACTGATCATGATCTTCGTGA
>CALWEE010000214.1 GCA_944376975.1 uncultured Lachnospiraceae bacterium | reverse complement strand
CCCGGATCGGCTGTACCTGTTACAAAAATCTGCCCATCAAAAAGATGGAAGATATCGAGAGCCGTTATTTCCTGCGCCTGCTGGTGAAAGATTACGCCGGCGTTCTGGGCAATATCGCGACTATCCTGGGCGATCACGGCGTCAGCTTTGAAAAACTGATCCAGACGCCTGTGACCGACGATACGGCGGAGATCGTGGCCATTACAGATATCGTCAGCGAAAACAATTTCAAACAGGCCATGGACAGACTGGAGGGCAAACCTTTCATAGAAGAGGTTTCTTCGATCATACGGGTATACGCGTAAACAGACGCGAACGGGCCGGCTGGGATCCGGGGCATGGGCCCCGGGTATCAGACGGCTTTTTCATTTTACAGGAAACGGAGAAAGCGTATGGAACATGTGGAGCATACATTTGAACCGGTTTATGACGGCCGGTCCCGGATACTCATACTGGGGACTTTTCCTTCGGTCCGTTCAAGGGCGGCCGGTTTTTATTACTATCATCCCAGGAATCGGTTCTGGGACGTGATCGCGGCTTTGACAGACGAGACGAAGCCGGAGACCATACCGGAAAAGAAAGCCATGCTGCTTCGGCATCATATCGGCATATGGGACGTGGTCCGCAGCTGCGATATACACGGATCCAGCGACAGCAGCATCCGGAACGTGACGCCCGCGGATATCAAGGGGCTTCTTGAGAAAGCGCCCATTGAGAGGATCTTTGGGAACGGAGGCAAAGCCTGCCAGCTGTACGAGAAGTATGCCCGGGAGCTGACGGGACGGCCCATTATCCGGCTGCCCTCCACCAGCCCGGCCAACGCGGCGTTTTCACTGGAAAAGCTGACCCATATATGGCGGGAGGAACTGAAGGATTTTATCGATTAAAAAGGAGATGAGCATATGGATGTAAATGAAAAACTGGAAATGTGTTACCAGGATATGCGCAGGCGGACCGATTTCCGGCCTCGTCTGGCGCTGGTGCTCGGGTCGGGGCTGGGCGATTTCGCCGAGACGATCCGCGTTCAGGATACGGTGGCGTATAAGGATATCAAAGGGTTCCCGGTGTCCACCGTGGCCGGCCACAAAGGCCGTTTCGTATTCGGATATGTGGAAGACGTGCCGGTGGTCATCATGCAGGGACGGGTCCACTATTATGAAGGGTACGACATGACAGACGTGGCCCTGCCCATTCGGCTCATGTACCGGATGGGGGCAAGGGCGCTCATACTGACCAACGCGGCGGGCGGCATCGATCCGACGCTGCGTCCGGGAGATCTTATGCTGATCACGGATCAGATCAGCAGTTTTGTGCCTTCCCCGCTGCGGGGAGCCAATCTGGACGATCTGGGCTGCCGTTTTCCCGATATGAGCGGGATATACGATAAGGAGCTGGGACAGACGCTTGCCGATACGGCGAAACAGCTGGATATCCCGTTGAAGCGGGGAACTTATGTGCAGATGAGCGGGCCCAATTATGAGTCGCCGGCGGAGGTGCGCATGTGCGCCATACTGGGGGGCAGCGCGGTGGGCATGAGCACCGCCTGCGAAGCCGTGGCCGCCAACCATATGCGCATGAGGATCTGCGGCATCTCCTGCGTTTCCAATATGGCCAGCGGCATATCCGAAAATCCCCTGACCCATGAGGAGGTCCAGGCGATGGCGGATCAGGCGGCGCCCCGTTTTAAGGCGCTCCTTTACAAAGGGATAGCGGCCATCGGCGCCCTGGAAAGCTTCAAGGCTCTGTATCCGGGATCTGACGGCCGGTAACGTCCATGTGGTAGTTGTCCCGGTGGATCAGACGGGATATGGGCACGAAAGCGTATCCTTTTTCTTCCAGGATGGTCAGCAGTCCATCCAGGGCGTCGGCGGTATATTCTCCGTCATTATGGCAGAGGATGATGGCGCCGGCGTCCAGGTTTTCGTGTCCCGTTACCGTGTCGATGATGGACTGGACGCCGTAGTTTTTCCAGTCCAGACTGTCCACGCTCCATTGGATGGTATAGTAGCCGCAGGACTGGGCGCCGGTGATCACACGGTTGTCGTATTCCCCGTAAGGCGGACGGAAAAGGCACATATCCACACCGGTCAGCCCTTTGACTTTTTCGTGGACGGACATCAGCTCCGACCGGATCTGGTCGTCGGAAAGCTGGGTCATATGTTCATGGTTGGCGCTGTGATTGCCCAGATCGTGGCCAGCGTCCGCGATGGCTTTTACCTTGTCCGGATAGGCATCCACCCAGTCTCCGGTCAGGAAAAACGTGGCTTTGATCTGATGCGCGTCCAGGATCGACAAGATCCGGTCCGTCTCGTCGGCGCCCCAGGCGGCGTCAAAGGAGATGGACAGGAACGGCCCGTCGGTCTCGACGCAGTAGATGGGCAGCAGACGGCCGTTCGCGTTGACGCTGATCAGGACGGGAATGTCCGTTGTTTTCAGGCAGAGGGCGCCGGTCAGCAAAAGCATGCAGACGACGCAGCCGGTCTTGATGAATTTTTCCATAGAAAGGCTCCGGAGGACTTATTAGTTCATATGTATGACGCGGACGGGAAAATATACGTGATACATTCCCGGATCGCCCGGCCTACTCTTCGATCAGATGCACTTCCAGAAAATCAAAATCGATACTTTCTATAAAATGGTCGCTGTGGAAGCGGGTTTTGTTGTGGGACTGGAATTCTTTGATGTTGGTATCCAGCCAGATGGGCTGGGGCAGGTCAAAAGCCTGGCAGATGTCGTTGACCGACTGAAAGACCTTTGCCGTCCGGCTCGTCGTTTCATCGTCTATGCAGATGACCGTGTCTTTTATCAGCCGATTCTGCTTGAATATTTTCCCCCACATACGGAACATGGCGTCGCCCTCCTTCGATCCTGAAGTTTACGTTAAGGTTTATTATACACTATACGGGGCGGATCGATAAAGGAAAAAATTAACGGATATGCCGGGCGAAACAGTTGAGGATCCGGGGAAAATATGGTATATTTGTCACCAGAGGTGACAATATGCGCGACGGACAGGAAAGAAGAGAACAGATCATCCACATACTGGAATCCCGTACCGAACCGGTATCCGGAAGCAGCCTGGCGAAGACCCTCCACGTCAGCCGGCAGATCATCGTTCAGGATATCGCTTTGCTCCGGGCGGTCAACGAAGCGATCTTCGCGACGCCGAGAGGTTATGTTCTGGACAGGAAACCCCAGAAACGGTGCCGCCGGTCGTTCGCGGTGAAC
>CALWEE010000213.1 GCA_944376975.1 uncultured Lachnospiraceae bacterium | reverse complement strand
CTCTGACATATTCTTATAAACCTATTGTAAACCTCATCGGAGCCGGACGCAAATAAATGAAAACGATAGCCGTCCATAACTTCAGCTTATGGATTCCCTTTTTTACAGTCTGTTCGGTTATGTGTTATTTGCACAAAAATAATATGGATATCGCATTTTTTCTGTGTATTATTGACACATTTTAACCTCCATGCTATGCTTAAACCAATAGATAGAATATTAAAAAAGGGGGGACATTCTATCACTCATGAAAAAAAATATCCTATTTTTTATCGTTCATATCGTTTTCATCGTCATGCTGCTGTCATTTGAAACGTTTTTCCTGCATATAAAGCATTTGATCGAAACAACTTACGATGGGCAAAAAATATTATACGTGTATATGTATGAGATCCTGTTAGCCCTTTTGGCGGCCCTCTGTATTTTTATGAGCAAATATGTATCCTTTAAAATATACGCGGTCACCTGCCTTCTGGTAAGCTTGTTTATGGTCATAGGGACATTTCAGACGCTCTATCGTTTTACCGCGGAAATTTGGATCGTTTTGACGACGCTGTATGTTTCCAATGGAATTTTCTATCTTATAAAGAAAAAAAGACCCGATCATACTTATTGATCCCCATTTTAAAGAGCATGGGCGAACAGAGCCATCACCGGTATCATTCGCCCATCTTTTTTGTTCCGCTCAACTTATGGATAGCCCCTTCCCCTGGGAGTATGGTATAATATGAGGTTAGTGACCATGGTGTAATGTGAACACTTAGTGAATACGAGCAATGCGCAATACAAACGACAGGAGGAATACATATATGTATGAATTGATACAGATCACCGACATCAGTTACTATATCCAAAGTCCGGCGAAGATCGGTCTTGTAAGGCTCAACGATACCGACGTCTGTCTCATCGACAGCGGCAACGACAAGGACGCGGGCAAGAAGGCGAAGCGCGTACTGGACGGGCGCGGCTGGCAGCTTAAAGCCATCTACAACACCCATTCCAACGCGGACCACATCGGCGGCAACGCCTACCTTCAAAAACAGACCGGCTGCCCCATCTACGCGCCCGGCATGGAAGCGGCCTTTACCCGGCATCCCATCCTGGAGCCGGCCTTTTTATACGGCGGCTATCCTTTTAAAGACCTGCGGCACAAATTCCTCATGGCAAAGGAAAGCGACGCGAAAGAACTGACGCCCGACGTTTTGCCGGAAGGTTTTCAGCTGATCCCCCTTCCCGGACATTTCTTTGACATGGTCGGATTTCGCGCGCCTGACGGGGTGGTCTACCTGGCCGACTGCCTCTCGTCCAAAGAAACGCTGGACAAATATCCCATCAGCTTTATCTACGATGTGGCGGCTTATCTGGACACGCTGGAAAAAGTCGCGAACATGTCCGCTCCCATGTTCGTTCCCGCCCACGCGCCGGCCACGGAAGATATCTCCGGTCTGGCCCGGTACAACATGGACAAAGCGCGCGGGGTCGCCGAACAGATACTCGCCCTGTGCCGGGAGCCGTCCGGTTTTGAAGACCTGTTAAATGAACTGACACGCGTATATGACCTGACCATGAACTATGAACAGTATGTCCTTGTGGGAAGCACCGTCCGCTCCTACCTGGCCTGGCTGAAAGACACCGGCCGGCTGGACGGTTTCTTTGAAGGGGGACGCCTCCTCTGGAAGCGTGTCTGAAGCCTGTATATTGACACATACGCTGTTCAGCCGATATACTGTTGTGTAGACTGACAAAACATATAGAAAGGGGCGGCAGCCAAGCTGTCGGATCAAAGAAATGGACACACGAAAGAAGATCAAAGAATGGGGACGCCGTTCCCTGAAAAAACACTATGCCCTGTTTGTGGCAGCCTGTCTGTTCGCGGCTTTCCTCGGCTCCGAATTCGCAGGCTCCCTGGATTTTTCTTCCGCCCAGACGCGTGAAGAAACGATCGACCAGTTTGAGCGGAACATGCAGGGCGATTTCACCCCCGCCGAACGAACGGCCGCCAGCGGCGTCACGTGGGGCGACGTGCTGCGCACCATCGCCGAAAACGATACCCAGGCCGGGCGGGAGATGACGCAGCAGATCGAGGAAGCAGAAATTGAAAACGCCGAAACCGGCAATCCCATATTCGGCCGTACCCGGGGCGTCCTCTCCGGCGTGGTCAATAAGATCAGCTCCGGCTCCATCATCGTGACCATCGTGGCCGCCATCGCGTCCATCACCGGATCGAAAAACCTGGGCATCATCATCCTGATCGCCCTGGGCGCGCTTGCCGCCTTCGCTTTCTGGTTCCTGGCCATCAACGTATTTGCCGTGGTGATCCGAAGGATCTTCCTGGAAGGCATGATCTACGACCGGGTAACGGCTCAGCGGTTCACCTTCCTGATGCGGGTGAAAAAATGGCTGAAAGCGTCATGGATCATGTTCGTCAAATATGTTTTCTACACCCTGTGGTGCCTGACCGTCGTGGGTATCCTTGTAAAGCGATACGCCTATTACCTTGTGCCCTACATCGTGGCGGAAAACCCGGATATGACGGCCCGACAGGCCATCACCCTTTCCCGGAAGATGATGAAAGGCCATAAATGGGAATGTTTCGTCTTTGAACTGTCCTTTATCGGCTGGTACATACTGGGCACCCTGACGCTGGGCCTGGTCAACATCTTTTACACCAACCCGTACAAGACCGCTTCTTTCACAAGGTATTACGCCCTCCGAAGACAGGAAGCGCTGGAAAACCATCTTCCCGGAGCGGAACTCCTCAACGATACGTACCTGTACGAAAAAGCGGACGAAGCCCTTATCACCAAAACATACGGCGACGTGATCCCGGTCATGAACGCTTCCGAAGAAAAACCGGAAAAGCTGACCGGATGGCGGGGCTTCCTGGCCAACAACTTCGGCCTGCTGCTCATGCGCCGTTCCCAGGACCGTCTCTATGAACAGCGCCAGGCGGAATATGTCCGCGTCCATGACATGATCGACGACGTGAAGCGGGAAGCTTATCCGGTCCGTCTCTATCCTATACCGGAAGAAAACCGCCGGAAGCTTGTCCAGTCGCTGAACTATATGCGCCACTACACCGTCTGGTCCCTGATGGCCATCTATCTGAGCATGGCGTTCTTCGGCTGGCTCTGGGAAGTGAGCCTGCACCTGGTCGCCAACGGTGAGTTTGTCAACCGGGGGGCGCTTCATGGCCCCTGGCTTCCCATCTACGGTACCGGCTCCGTGCTGATCCTTCTGCTGCTCAACCGGTTCCGGAAGCATCCGCCGC
>CALWEE010000212.1 GCA_944376975.1 uncultured Lachnospiraceae bacterium | reverse complement strand
ACAGACTGGAGCAAGATCAAAAATACCATTCGGGACGAGTTGGGCGGCTTTGTCTGGAAACAGACGAAGCGAAATCCCATGATCCTTCCGATCATTATGGAAGTGGATGCTTGATAAAGCAGGCAAATACCGTTATAATAAGAACATTGGAGCATAAAAGGCGGCGCCCGGCGCCGCCGGCATGTGAAGGGAAGGTTTAAAAACCCATGACGAATGTGGAATATCAGGCCCGGGTCCTGTCCCGCGAGATCCGAAAAAGCAATGTATATAATCAATACAGACGGCTTCAGAGAAAACTCAGCCAGGACAGGCATCTGTACCATCAGCTGGGCGAGTTTCGGAAAGCTTGGTTCCTGCTGCAGAACAAGGCGTACAGCCCGGAAGACGCGGGCGCGCTTTCAGATCTGCGCCGTCAGTATGAAAGCCTTCTTGAAAACGCGGATGTGCGAGAGTTTTTATCAGCGGAACAGAGCCTGTGCGCCATGCTGAGCCAGGTCAACACCCTGCTTTACAAAAGCCTGGATGTGGATGTTTCGTTTTTAAAGGATTAAAGGAGGAACAGCATGAAAAAAGCAATAATGACCATATCCGGACTTGGAGTGAACATACTTATATACATAGCCGTGATCCTGATCATCTACCGGGCCGGAGCCATGGCCTATGACTTTTCGTATCAGGTATTCGGCAGTCCTGTCGTGTCAGAATACGCGACGGACACGGTGAACGTGGTCATCGAATCGGGAGACGGCATTTCAACGGTGGCGTCAGACCTGGAAGACAAGGGGCTTATCGAGAACCGGCTGGCCTTTATATTAAAAGCCCGGCTGGCGGAAGCCACGTTTATGCCGGGAACCTATCCGCTGTCCCAGAACATGTCGTCGGACGACATGATCGAGATGATGTCTGACGCGGCGAATTCCGTGGCCGTACAGCCGCTGGAAAGCGCGGAAACTTCGGAAGGCGAAGGACAGGGCGGAGCAGAAGCCGCGGAGGGAGAAGAGTAAGATGACGGTCGATGAACGGATGCTTGATTTTATTCTTTCCCTGGAAACAGACGAAAGTCAGATCATACAGACGATCGAGCAGGAAGCCAAGGATACGTATGTGCCCATTATCCGCAAGGAGATGCGCCAGCTTCTGCGCGTCCTGCTGACGATAAAAAAGCCTAGGACTGTTCTGGAAGTGGGGACGGCCATAGGCTTTTCCGCTATATTGATGGCGGAATGCCTGGACGAAGAAAGCCATATCACCACGATCGAGAAATATGAAAAACGGATCCCCATTGCCCGGGAGAATTTCAGGCGGGCAGGGTTTTCGGATCGGATCACCCTTCTGGAAGGCGACGCCGCTCCCATCCTGGCCGGGCTTACCGAAACTTACGACATGATCTTCATGGACGCGGCCAAAGGACAGTACATCCATTTTCTTCCGGATGTGCTGAGGCTTTTGGCGCCCGGAGGCGTCCTCGTTTCGGATAACGTGCTCCAGGACGGGGACGTGGTGGAATCCCGCTACGCCGTGGTGCGCAGGAATCGGACGATCCACAGCCGGATGCGGGATTATCTGTGGACGATGAAGCACACGCCGGAGCTTCAGACGGTCATCCTTCCCATAGGCGATGGGGCGACCGTCAGCGTGAAACGATGAGGATGAGGAGAAAGCATATGAAAAAACCTGAACTTTTGATGCCGGCGAGCAGCCTGGAAGTGCTGAAGACGGCGGTGATCTATGGCGCCGACGCGGTCTATATCGGCGGCGAAGTCTTCAGCCTGAGAGCGAAATCCAAAAATTTTTCACCGGAAGACATGCGGGAAGGGATCGCCTTTGCCCATGAACACGGCGTCCGGGTATTCGTGACGGCCAACATACTGGCCCATAACCGGGATCTTCCCGGCGTGAAGACGTATTTTGAGGAACTCAAGGAGATGGGGCCGGACGCGCTGATCATCTCCGATCCGGGCGTTTTTTCCATAGCGAAGCAGATCTGCCCGGAGATCGAGATCCATATAAGTACCCAGGCCAACAATACCAACTATGGAACGTATCGGTTCTGGTACGGACTGGGAGCGAAGCGGGTCGTTTCGGCGCGGGAACTGTCTCTGGAAGAGATCCGCGAGATACGGGAGCATATACCCGACGACATGGAGATCGAAACCTTTGTCCATGGCGCCATGTGCATATCTTATTCCGGACGCTGCCTTCTGTCCAGCTATTTTACGGGAAGGGACGCCAACCAGGGCGCCTGTACCCATCCGTGCCGGTGGAAATACGCGGTCATGGAGGAGAGCCGGCCGGGAGAATACCTGCCGGTATATGAAAATGAAAGAGGCACGTATATATTCAACTCCAAAGATCTGTGCATGATCGAGCATATACCGGAGCTTGTGAAAGCGGGGATCGACAGCTTCAAGGTGGAAGGCCGCATGAAGACGGCCCTCTACGTGGCGGCGGTGACCCGTACGTACCGGCAGGCCATAGACGATTATTTTATATCGGAAGAACGGTACCGCAGCCGTCTGGACCATTACAGGGAACAGATATCCCGCTGTACCTACAGGCAGTTTACCACCGGCTTCTTCTTCGGAAGGCCGGATCACGATACACAGATTTATGATAACAATACTTATGTGAAAGAATATACGTATCTGGGTTATATACACGATCGGAACGCGGCCGGGCTGTATGGTTTTGAACAGCGGAACAAGTTTTCCGTGGGCGAGACGATCGAGGTGATGAAGCCGGACGGCAGGGATATCCCGGTCACGGTGCGGGCCATGACGGATGAGGAAGGCGTTCCCATGGAAAGCTGCCCCCATCCCCGGCAGAAGATCTATGTGGATCTTGGCATTGAACTGGAACCTTTCGATCTGCTCCGGCGCAAAGAAGACGCGTGAAAAGGGTGATGGCATGAGACAGATGCGGCGGATAAACCGTCAGATCACAGATAGAGAAAAACTCCGCCAGATCATAGAAGACTGCAAGGTCGTACGCATTGGCGCGATGGACGCGGAGGGGCTTTTTGTCCTTCCGGTCAATTATGGATACGACCTGGAAGGAGACCGGTTGACACTGTATATCCATTCGGCGAAGGAAGGCCGGAAAGCGGAGCTGTTTTTAGAAGGCGCGGAAGTGGCTTTTGAGATGGACAGAGGGCATCGGCTGATCACCGGCGGATATACCTGCGCCTATTCTTACGCCTATCAGAGCATTATGGGAAACGGCCGTATCGAGCTTGTGAAGACCGACGAAGAAAAACGGTATGGCCTGAAACGGCTGATGGAACATCTGGCGCCGGAGCACGCGGCGGTTTTTTCGGATGAAATGGTGGACGCC
>CALWEE010000211.1 GCA_944376975.1 uncultured Lachnospiraceae bacterium | reverse complement strand
GTGAATATAGATTATAATCTTTGCGGAATCCTGTATATAAAAGGATCGATCCAAAGGAGGGATCATCAGTGTTGAAACTGGAAGGGATCACCTGGGGCGTCCCGGGTGGTGAAGGCATCATCAATGGCATAGATCTATCTATAGATAACGGGAAACTGATCGTTGTGACCGGGCCCAACGGCGGCGGGAAGACAACGCTGGCGAAACTGATCGCGGGTCTGGAAAAGCCGGATGAGGGACGTATTTTCCTGGATGATGAAGATATTACGGAAATGCCCGTCACCGACCGGGCCAGGAGAGGGATCGCCTACGCGTTCCAGCAGCCGGTGCGCTTTAAAGGGCTGACGGTGCGGGATCTGCTGGAACTGGCGGCCAACGATAAGCTGACGGAGGCGCAGCTGTGCCGGCTTTTGGAAAAAGTGGGCCTGTGCGCCGGGGAATATATCGACCGGGAGATGAACGCTTCTCTGTCCGGCGGGGAAAGCAAGCGGATCGAGATCGCCACGGTCCTGGCGCGCAACGCCCGGCTGGCCATATTCGACGAGCCGGAAGCCGGCATCGATCTGTGGAGTTTTTCAAGGCTTGTGGAAACATTCCAGGAGATCAAAAAGAAACATGAGGGAACGCTTCTGATCATTTCCCATCAGGAACGTATCCTGTCCATCGCCGACGAGATCATCGTCCTGGCAGATGGCAAAGTCCGGACTTCAGGGACAAAAGACGAGATCCTCCCGAAGCTTCTGGAAGGCGAGAAGGCCGTGCGCTGCCCGCTTGGAAAAGGAGGTATCTGAAGATGGACAATACAGATAAGCTGATCACCGAGGCGCTCCTGCGCCTGGTGTCCGACCGTAAAGGCGACGGTTTTGACGGCGCCTACAATATACGGGAAAACGGCCTGTGCGCGGCGCGCCGTTCAACTGAGAATGTACAGATCGACTCCAAGACGGACCGCCCCGGCCTTGATATCCATATCAGGCCCGGGACAACAGGCGAGACGGTCTATATACCGGCCTGCGTGACCCATGGCAATATCGACGATCTGGTCTACAATGATTTTTATGTGGGCGAAGGCGCCGATGTGGTCATCGTCGCCGGCTGCGGCGTCCACACGGACGACGAGGAAGAAGCCAGGCACAACGGCATCCACCGGTTTTTCCTGGAAAAGGGCGCCCATGTGCTGTATAAAGAAAAACATGTGGGCACCGGTAAAGGCCAGGGCGCCAAAAAGATCGACCCGGTGACCGACGTTTTTCTGAAAGAGAACGCCAGCCTTGAGATGGATACGATCCAGCTTGGCGGCGTGGATAAGAGCATCCGCAAAACGACGGCGAAGCTGGGAAAAGGGGCGAAGCTCATCGTGAGGGAACGGATACTGACCGACGGGGACCAGTACGCGAAAAGCGATTTTGACGTGGTGCTGGAAGGGGAGGACAGCGGCGTGGACCTGATCTCCCGTTCTGTCGCCCGGGGCGCGTCCTGTCAGGAGTTTAAGTCGTCGCTCCATGGGCTGGCCCGATGCACCGGCCATTCCGAGTGCGACGCCATCCTGGCGGATAACGGACGGGTCTACGCTTCTCCGGCCCTGGAGGCGTCCAGCGTGGACGCGGCTCTCATCCACGAGGCGGCCATCGGCAAGATCGCCGGCGAGCAGATACTGAAGCTGGAAACGCTGGGGCTTACGGAAGCGGAAGCGGAAGAAAAGATCATCAATGGTTTTCTGAAATAGGAGGCAGGTATGGACTGGGGTTTTCAGAAGTTTTGGGGACACTTTAAGACGATAACCGAGCATAAATGGCTCGTGCTGAAAGGCTGTTTCCGGCTGGGCCTTTATAAACAGGGACTGATCCACGATCTGTCCAAATATATGCCCAGTGAATTTATCACAGGCGTCCGGTATTATCAGGGGAACCGCAGCCCCAACGCGGCGGAAAGGGAAGCGATCGGCTATTCCGGCGCCTGGCTGCACCACAAAGGCCGGAACCGGCACCATTATGAATACTGGATGGATTTTACCGTGGATAAGAACGCGGGCATCCAGGGCATGAAGATGCCGAGGAAGTACGTGGCGGAAATGTTCGTGGACCGGGTGGCGGCGTGCAAGATCTATAAGAAGGACGCGTACACCGACCGGTCGGCCTGGGAGTATTACGTGAACGGCCTGCCGTTCATGATCATCCATCCCGACACCCGCAGGGCGCTGGAAAAGTTTTTGAAAATGCTGGCGGTATATGGAGAAGACATTACGTTTAAATTTATCCGTTACCGTTTTCTGACCGGAAAAGTAAAATACTGATCATGAATATTATTTGCCATGAATGCCATACTAACCAATGTAAACCGAAGCCGGACACATCCGGCCTGGATCAAGGAGGTAAATATCATGGCAAAAAATTACAGCCAGAACGCGCAGGATACAGCGTCCAAGAATCGTTCTGAAAACAGTTCCAACACCCAGAACACATCGGATAAACAT
The DNA here is from genome assembly GCA_944376975.1 of uncultured Lachnospiraceae bacterium. GTDB lineage: Bacteria > Bacillota > Clostridia > Lachnospirales > Lachnospiraceae > Frisingicoccus. The sequence goes on along the minus strand of CALWEE010000211.1, from coordinate 873 downwards.
TCCGCGTCCAAGAACAGGGCGGAGGATCGTTCATCAAACTGCAGATGACGGGACCGTTGGATCTTAAACGGACAGAAGGGGAAGGCAGAAGCCTTCCTCTTTTCGTCTGTTAAATCTATGTAAAGCGTGGCAAAAATGCACAAAAATGTTTGATGAAAACAAGATTTTATAGTAAAATACATATATCGACAAAAAAACAACGCAGGAGGAGAAAGATGAAAAAGAAATTCGCGGCCGTATGGGTCATATTATGCCTGCTGCTGGCAGGCGTCCTTACCGGATGCGGCAAAGACAAAGTAGATGCTCAGACGCTTTTGGAGGAAGCGTCGGCCAACATGAACAGCAAAAAATCCATGGAAGCGGACATGACCATGGATTTTGACGGAAGCATCGGCGGCTCGGTCGACGGTGTGGAAGCCAGCCTGGCTATGACCATGGATATGACCTTGAATGTCCAGTCTGTGGTGGACGGCGTGTCCTACATGAACGGTGAGCTGAAAGTGTCCATGCTGGGCATGAACGTGAGCACGACCATCGAGTCCTATACGGAAGTGGTGGACGGTACGGAATATACCTATTCCAAGACCGACGACTCGGGCTGGGAAGTGGCGGAAGCTCCGGCCGACGACGATTCCGACGATATGTCCATGGATCTGTCCCAGATGATCGCGGAAGGCGCCGCGACAGCCACTTTGGCAGAGGGGACTCAGGAAGTCAACGGAAAAGAAGCGTATGTTGTCCATGTGGGCATCAGCGGCGATTCTTTAAAAGACCTTATGGCTGACGGCATGGGCAGCGCCGGTATGGATATGGAGGGCGTGGATTTTTCCAGCCTGACTTTCGGGACAGATATCTATATCGACGCCAAGGAAA
>CALWEE010000210.1 GCA_944376975.1 uncultured Lachnospiraceae bacterium | reverse complement strand
GCAGCGTATGTAAAAAACTGCCGTCGTTGACCATGTGGACCCCGAAGGTCCGGGAATCCCGGATGTTCCTCAGCCAGCCGCCGATCGTTACTTTTTTGCCGATATAGGCTTCTGTTTCTTTATATAACTCTCTTACTGTTGTAAGCCGCATCTTTCAAACCTCCTGTACAGTTAACCGTCAATTAACCTCAATTATTTTCATTTTACTCTATAATCGCGTATTCGTAAAGCCTAAAAAGTGGTATACTACCGGGTAGATCAACGGTCTGAACCGTTCTAAGGAGGTTTTTTTATGGACGAACGCGTTAAGCGTCTGGCTTATAATCTGATCCACGCTTCTATCCGGGTCCGCCCCGGCGACAAAGTCTTTATCCACTACACCGGCGCGTCTACCCTGCCGCTGGTCCGCCAGCTGATCAAGGAGACCTACGCGGCCGGCGCCCTCCCGTTTCCCCACGCCGCCGATCCCCAGGTGGAACGGGAAACCCTCATGGGCTGCACCCGGGAACAGCTTGAACTGATGGCCCGTACCGACGCCTACCAGATGGCGCGCATGGACTGCTATCTGGCCATCCGGGGCTCGGACAATACCGCCGAGCTTTCCGACGTCCCACCCGAAAAGATGGCATTGTACAACACGTATTACACCACGCCGGTCCACCACGACATCCGCGTCCCCAAACTCCGCTGGTGCGTCATGCGCTATCCCAACAACGCCATGGCCCAGCTCAACGGCCAGAGCCTGGAAGCGTTTGAGGATTTTTATTTCGATGTGTGCACGCTGGATTACGGCAAGATGGACCGGGCCATGACGCCCCTCGTCGAACGGATGGAACGCACCGACCGGGTCCGGATCGTCGGGCCGGGCACGGATCTTGAATTTTCCATCAAAGGCGTCCCGGCCATCAAATGCGCCGGCGAGATGAACATTCCCGACGGCGAGGTGTTCACCGCTCCTGTCCGGGAATCGGTCAACGGCACGCTCACCTACAATACGCCCGCCCTCTACCAGGGTTTCACGTTTGAAAACATTTCATTCACGTTTGAAAACGGCCGCATCGTCCAGGCCCGCGCCAACGATACCAGGCGGCTTGAAAAGATCCTAGATACGGACCCGGGCGCCCGTTACGTGGGCGAGTTCGCCCTCGGCGTCAACCCCTATATCCTCAAGCCCATGAAAGATACGCTGTTCGATGAAAAGATCATGGGCTCCTTCCATTTCACGCCGGGCAACTGTTACGACGAGGCCCCCAACGGCAATGTTTCTTCCATCCACTGGGATCTGGTCTGCATACAGCAGCCGGAATACGGCGGCGGCGAGATCTGGTTCGACGACGTCCTGATCCGCAAGGACGGCCGCTTCGTCCTTCCGGAACTTGACGGCCTGAACCCGGAAAACCTGAAATAGAATGAGTCCCGGCGCGCTTATAAGGCGCGCCGGGTGAGGCTGGAGGGTTCCGGTGTTTATGGGGCGGCGCCGGGTGAGGCTGACTTTTTCAGGAGATTACGGTTCTTTAGCGAAATTCCGTGATATAACCGTACGATTCGCTGTCATTATACGGTTATACCATCTGAAATCTGTTTTTAGTCCGTATAATCCTTAAAAAGGGACGGTTATATTTCAAAGAATCCATTTTTGATCCGTACTGTCTCCCTTAATAGCACGGTTATGTTTCAAAGAATCCATTTTTGATCCGTACTGTCTCCCTTAATAGCACGGTTATGTTTTAAAAAAGCAAATCTTCATCCGTATAGGCGGAGCAGGCGGATTAAACTGACGGCTTTATCCGGATTTATCACAGATCCATCCGTCATATCTTTCCGCATAGGCATCAAAAAAGGAACCGCTCATCAAAACACGGTTCCTTTTTGATATATTTCTATCTTATTGTGGGCTCCGCTGCCGCATGCCCTGACCCTTGCCTCTCCCGGAACCATTCCCGTTCCCGGAGCCGTATCCGTTTCCATGGCCTTCCGGGTGGTGGCCCGATCCGCTTTCCATATTGGTACAGGACGGATCAGCCGCCTGAGTTTCCGACGGGGCATCTTCATCGACATCTGTCTGGCCTTCCAGTTCCTGTATCCATTGCCGGATCTCTTTCATGGACAGGCCATGGACGTCCTCGGCGGTGATATCCGGATCCAACGCCTGAAGTTCCAGCAGCGCCAGATATTTCCCAACGGACAGGCCGCAGGCATGGGCCTGGTCCACCGAGTCGCCGCTGCCCTGACGGCAATAGACGTTTGACCGTCCATCCGCCACAGAGGACGCCACATTTTCAAGCATCCGCTGACAGGCGGCCGCGTTTTTTCCGGCTACTGTGATGGATACATCCGCGCCGTCTTCCAGATAAGAAGACAGGGCCTCTCCGTCCAGAATGGCGTTCAGCGCGTCCGTATAGTCCATATACCGGATATCCAGCGTTTCGGCCAGGGCTTTTCCGTCGTCATTATAACCTTTAACGGAAACGACCCGCTCAAAACGGTTGATGCCCAGCTCCAAAGACGGGTTCACATCGACGCTCACCGTGGTCACCGGAAGGAAATAAAGCATCCAGCCGCCGAAGATAAACAGGACGAAGCAGGCCGCCGCGGCTGCCCACTTCCGCCATGCCAGCCGATGGGCCGCCGGCTTTTGGTAAATATTCCGGGCCAGAAAATCTTTCGTGCTCTGCTTCAGGCTTTCATCTGCCCGGACTTCCTGAAAGGCTTCCCGTATTCTGTTATCCATTCCAGTCACCTCCCAGTCTGTCTCTCAGCTGGTTTCTGGCCCGGCCAAGAAGCGTATACACCGTATTCACGTTTTTCTTCAGGATCCGTCCGATCTCCGCCGCGGTATACCCTTCATAATAATGGAGGTAGAGCGGATCCCTGTATTTTTCCGGCAATGACAATACCGCCTGAAGGACCTCGATATGTTCTTCCGGAATATGGGAACAGGCCTGAAGCTCATCCAGAGGCTGCGTGCGGCTCCTGAAAAAGTTCCGGATCAGATCCTTGCAGGCATTGACGGTGACCCGGATAAGCCAGGCTTTTTCATGTTCTTCATTGGCGAATACGGTGTCGTCCATCACGTATTTCAGGAAGACCGTCTGAAAGATGTCTTCTGTGTCCGCGTGGTTTTTCAAATGGATCATGCAGATCCGCCTGACCATATCCGCGTATTTTTCAATGGCGCGTCCGGCTTCTTCCTCAGTTCGCATAGTTCCTCTCTCCAGTATTTTTTACATGGATCGGTCAGATGTTCCGGCAAACGCCATGACCTCCGCCGTGATGGCCGGCTCCGTTCCTCTGCCCGGCGCCGGACCCGTTTCCATAACCATTACCGGCGCCGTAACCGGTGCCGTCTGCT
>CALWEE010000209.1 GCA_944376975.1 uncultured Lachnospiraceae bacterium | reverse complement strand
CGTCATAAACCGCTTCCTTTGTCCCGGGGACCACCGGGACGCCGGCTTCCATCATCGTCTTGCGCGCTTCGGATTTATTGCCTATCTTTTGGATCAGCTCCGCCGACGGCCCCACAAACGTGATATGGCATTTCTGGCACATTTCCACGAAACGGGCGTTTTCGGACAGGAAACCGAAACCCGGATGGATCGCGTCCGCCCCGCACATGATCGTGGCGCTGATGATATTGGCCATGTTCAGATAACTGTCCTTTGAAGGCGCCGGTCCGATGCAGACCGCCTCATCTGCCAGCTGGACATGGAGGGCGTCCTCATCGGCCTTGGAATAGACGGCGACGGTCTCAATGCCCATCTCCCGGCAGGCCCGTATGATACGGACCGCGATCTCGCCCCGGTTGGCGATCAATAGTTTATTTATCATCTGGCTCACTCCTGACTGATCATAAACGTCATTTCACACTCGGCGACAAGGCCTTCTTCATTGTAAGCCTTGCCTGTTCCTATCCCCATGGGGCCTTTCTGTTTCGTTATCTCCACTTCAAAGCGCAGCATGGTCCCGGGTACGACCTGTTTACGGAAACGGGCCTTGTTCAGCCCGCCGAAGAAAGCGATCTTACCACGCATATGCTCCGGCTCCAGGATGATAACCGCGCCCACCTGCGCCATGGCTTCCAGGATAAGAACGCCCGGCATGACCGGATGGGTCGGGAAATGGCCGGCGAAAAACGGTTCATTGTACGTTACGGCTTTATATCCCGTCGCTTTTTTCCCCGGTTCGGTGATATCCACCTTGTCGATCAGCAAAAACGGCTGTCTGTGGGGGATGATGTCCATGATCTCTTTTATGCCTAACATGCTCTTCCTTCCCTTCTATTCCACGATGATCAGCGGCTGTCCGTATTCCACGCCTTCGCCGTTGGCGGCGCAGATCTTCCTGACAACGCCTTCTTCTGTGCTTTCCACTTCATTCATCAGTTTCATGGCTTCGATGATGCCGATGACCTGGCCCTTTTTCACCGTGTCGCCTACTTTGACGAACGGCTCGGCGTCGGGCGTTTTCGCCGTATAAAAGATGCCCACCAGAGGCGCGGTCACTTCCCGTCCCGCGCTCTCCGCTTCTTCCCGGGCCGCCCCGGCTTCCGGTACCGCGACCGGCACGCCGTTTTCCACGGCCGTGGACACGACGGAACCATTGTCGCCTTTTTCAAGGCTGATCTTTAAATTGCCTTCTTCATATACAAAACTTTTCAGAGGCGAATTTGAAATGACCTCTACCAGACGTATGACTTTTTCGATATCCATGGTTTATGCCTCCCTGTCTTCATATTGCCGGATGATGAGCGTGGCGTTATGGCCGCCGAAGCCGAGCGAATTGCTCATGGCCACGCGGACCGTTTTGCGGATGCCCGCGCCCGGCGCATAGTTCAGGTCACATTCTTCATCGGGGACCTGAAGTCCGACTGTGGGATGGATGTAACCCGTGTTGATCGTCTTGACACAGGCGATCAGTTCCACGGCTCCGGCCGCGCCTAACAGATGTCCGACCATGGACTTGGTGGATGTGACCGGGACCTGATACGCCGCGTCCTTCAGCGCTTTTTTGATCGCCCGCGTTTCAAACAGATCGTTGTGATGGGTCCCTGTTCCATGGGCATTGATATAATCAATGGCTTCCGGCGCCAGTCCCGCTTCGTTCATGGCCTGCTTCATGGCCATGGCCGCTCCGTCTCCGTCCTCCGCCGGCGACGTGATATGATAGGCGTCGCTGGTCGATCCGTATCCCACGATCTCCGCCAGGATACGGGCGCCCCGCTCGCGGGCGTGCTCCAGGCTTTCCAGCACAAGGACGCCGGCGCCTTCACCCATGACAAAACCGTTCCGTTCTTTATCAAAAGGTATGGAAGCCCGTGTCGGATCCTCCGCTGTCGTCAGGGCGGTAAGCGACGTGAATCCGGCCACCGCTATGGGACAGATACTGCCTTCCGTTCCTCCGGAAACCATCACGTCCGCGTCGCCGCACTGGATGCTCCGATAGGCTTCGCCTATGGAATGGGTCCCTGTGGCGCAGGCTGTCACCACATTGATGCTTTTCCCTTTCAGGCCGAATTGTATGGAAACATTTCCGGCCGCCATATTGGAGATCATCATGGGTACGAACAGCGGCGATACCCGTCCCGGTTTTCCCGCTTCCACTTTTTTAAGTTCCCGTTCCACGGCCTGAAGGCTTCCCACGCCGGATCCAATGGATACGCCCACGCGATAGGGATCTTCTTTGGCCATGTCCAGTCCCGCGTCTTCAATGGCTTCTTTGGCCGCGGCTACGGCGAACTGGGAAAACCGTTCCATTCTTTTGGCCGTCTTCGCGTCCATATAACGCTTCGGATCAAAGTCTTTCACTTCCGCGGCCAGTTTGACTTTATACTCGGTCGTATCAAATTGGGTGATCGGTCCGAAACCGATCTTATTTTCACATATTCCCTTCCAGAATTCTTCTGCGCTGTTGCCGATGGGTGTAATGGCTCCCATGCCTGTGATCACAACACGTCTCATTTTTCAACCTCCTATATGGACATACCGCCGTCCACCGAAATCACCTGTCCGGTAATATACCGGGCGTCATCCAGCGTAAGGAACAGGGCCGTCCCCGCGATATCTTCTGTCTCTCCGAGAAATCCCAGCGGGATATCGGAAAGCATCTTCTCTTTCACTTCTTCCGGGAGCGCCGCCGTCATATCGGTCTGTATGAAGCCCGGAGCGATGGCGTTCACCGTAATGCCTCTGCTGGCCAGTTCCTTCGCCGCCGCCTTGGTCAGACCGATGATCCCGGCCTTGGACGCGGCGTAGTTGGCCTGTCCCGCGTTGCCGTGGAGCCCCACCACCGATGAGATATTGATGATCCGTCCGCTCCGCTGTTTCAGCATATATCTGGAAACGCTTTTTATGCAGCAGAACGCCCCCTTCAGGTTCGTACGGATCACGTCGTCAAATTCCTGCTCGCTCATGCGCATCATCAGGTTGTCCCTCGTGATGCCCGCGTTGTTTACAAGAATGTCCAAACGTCCATGTTTTTTGATGATCCCCTTGATCATGGCGTCCACCGCCGACATATCGGACACATCGCAGCCGAATGTCTCTGCCTGGCCGCCTCTTTTGATCGCTTCTTCCGCCGTTTTTGCCGCCGCGGTTTCCGAATGGCTGTAATTGACGATCACGGTCGCCCCTTCCTCCGCCAGTTTAAGCGCGATGGCCGCGCCGATCCCCCGTCCCGCGCCGGTCACCAGCGCGATCTTTCCCTCGAGTCTTTTCATGATCTGAGCACCTCCAGTTTTTCCAGATCTTCCGGTTTTTCAATGTTCACGCAG
>CALWEE010000208.1 GCA_944376975.1 uncultured Lachnospiraceae bacterium | reverse complement strand
TCCCGGCTGTGGGATTTTACCGGAGAAGAACCGGACATCCCATCAGACGCGGCGATACAGGAAGCGCTGGAACATGTGGACTATACCCGGCTTACATATGAAAACGGCAGATTGTCCACTTCAGACCCGCGGCAGCGGATCGATCTGGGAGCCGTCGGGAAAGGTTACGCCATCATGCGGGCGGCAAAGGAGATCGACAGCAAGACAGTCACAGCCGGCCTCATATCTGCCGGAAGTTCCATCACCGCTTTTGGAGACCGTTCGGGGAAAGAAGGCTTTCGCATCGGCCTGAGGGATCCCCGGGGAGAGCAGGACGACCTGATCGGCGTCCTCACCCTGACCGACCTTTCGGTTTCCACGTCAGGCGATTACGAGCGCTTTTTTATGAAAGACGGCGTCCGCTATCACCATATTCTGGACGCCCGTACCGGGTATCCGGCCGACAGCGGCCTGATGTCCGTGAGCGTTATCCATGAAAACGGCGCCCTGTGCGACGCGTTGTCCACAGCCGGCTTCATACTCGGCCTTGAGGACGGGATGGCGCTGATGGATATTTACGACGCGATGGCGATATTTATTGATACGGAACGAAATGTGTATTATAATGATGAAGCGGTCAGGGGATTTTTGGATTTTCAGGGAACCGAGAAAGGTTACACCCTGACGCCGTATCGCTGAAAAACACATTTTCGCGGTATGATAATAAAAACAGATCTGTCTGTTTAAGATCGATAAGGAGGATTCAAATGGCCAGAAAAGTAAACGGATTTCTTAGCAGGCTGGGGCTTGTTAAGGATCCCGGAGCCGCGGTGCCGCACAGGAAGCATACCAAAGACTGCGCGACCGTGGACCTGCCGGTTCCGGAAAAGGTCATATTGGTAATGCAGCAGCACATCGGCGCGCCGTGCGCGCCGACAGTGAAAGCCGGGGACACGGTATATGTGGGAACGGTAGTCGGCGACAGTCCGGCTCCTTTTTCAGCGCCGGTGCATGCCAGTGTGTCCGGTACAGTCGATAAGATCGACACCGTCATCATGCCTAATGGCTCAAAAGTCCAGGCGGTCGTCATAAAAAGCGACGGGCAGCAGACGCCCGATCCCAAGCTTACGCCGCCGTCTATCCAGTCGGACGACGATCTGATCGCCGCTGCGCGGGCTTCCGGTCTTGTCGGCCTGGGCGGAGCCGGTTTTCCGACCCACATCAAGTTAAACCCGTCTCCGGACGTGAAAGCGAAGGTGGACACGCTGCTGATCAACGGCGCGGAGTGCGAACCCTATCTCACATCCGATATGCGCCAGATGCTGGAAGATTTCGACGATATCGCGGACGGTATCCGGCATGTCAGCCGGCTGCTCGACGTGAATCAGACGGTGATCGGCATTGAAGACAATAAGCCGGAAGCCATCGAAACCATGAAAAAAGTGGCGTCGGACCTTTCGGCGGAAGGCGTCACGACCCGGGTGGAAGTGCTGCCGGCCCGCTATCCGCAGGGGGCTGAGAAAGTCCTGATCCATCAGTGCACGGGAAGGTCCGTGCCAATGGGCAAACTGCCGGCGGATATCGGCGTGGTCGTCATGAACGTGACATCCATCGGCGTTCTTGCCCGGTATATCAAGACCGGCATGCCGCTGGTATCCAAGCGGGTGACGGTGGACGGCTCGGCGATCCAGACGCCTATGAACGTGCGGGTCCCCATCGGTACGCCGATCAAAGATATCGTCGCTTTCTGCGGCGGCTATAAGGAAACGCCGGCCAAGATCCTGTGCGGCGGCCCCATGATGGGAACGGCCCTGATGACCGACGATTTTCCGGTATTAAAGCAGAATAACGGTTTCCTGTTTTTTGACAGACAGGAAGCGGATATGATGGAACCGACAAACTGCATCCGCTGCGGACGCTGCGTGCAGGCCTGCCCGATGGGTCTTATGCCCACCAAGCTGGAAGCCTATACCCGGATCGCCGACGCGCAGATGCTTAAAAAGCTGAATATCACAAACTGCATGGAATGTGGCAGCTGCGCCTTTGTCTGTCCGGCTGACAGAAGACTTGTACAGGCTATCCGGCTGGGCAAGACGATCGTGCGGAACGTGGATCAGGAAAGCAGGTGAGAGCATCATGGAAAATAAACTGATCGTTTCTTCATCGCCTCATCTTTCGGGAACGGTGAAGACAAGAAATATCATGCTGGATGTGATCATCGCCCTTATACCGGCATTGATCGCGTCAGTCGTCTACTTCGGCGTCCGCGCGCTGATCGTTGTCTGCGTGACCGTGGCTTCGTGCGTGATCGCGGAATACATATGCCGTAAAGTCATGAAACGTCCGGTGACCATCGGCGATTACAGCGCCGTCGTTACCGGTATGCTCCTGGCGTTCAACCTGCCGGTGGGCATTCCGTTATGGATAGCGGCCGTCGGCGGCGTCGTGGCCATCGTTGTCGTGAAGCAGATGTTCGGAGGCCTTGGGCACAATTTTGCCAATCCGGCGATCACGGCCCGTATCATTTTGATGACCTCCTTCCCGGTACGCATGACCACCTGGGTCGCCCCCTACTCTTATATAACGTTGGATACCACAGCCACAGCTTCACCGCTGGCGCTGATCGAGAGCGGGAACGTGGCCGGACTTCCCACATACACGCAGATGTTCCTGGGAGAAAGAGCCGGATGCCTGGGCGAGACCTGTATCCTGGCGTTGATCATCGGCGGCGTCTATCTGATCGCCAGAAAGGTCATCGCGCCGACGATACCAGTGGTGTTCATCGGCACGGTATTTATCATGACAGCCCTCCTCGGACAGGATCCGCTTATGCAGATCTTATCCGGCGGCCTGTTCCTGGGCGCCATCTTTATGGCCACCGATTACGTGACCAGTCCGCTGACAACAAAAGGAAAAGTGATCTATGCCATCGGGTGCGGTGTGATCACCACCCTCATCCGTCTGTTCGGGTCCCTTCCGGAAGGCGTATCCTTCTCCATTTTGCTCATGAACATACTGACACCGCATATTGAGAACCTGACGGCGCCCAAGCCTTTCGGTACAGTAAAGGAGGCGGCAAAATAATGAAGATCAATCCAAAGGATATACTGTATCCCACCTGCCTTCTGCTGATCGTGTGCCTTGTAACGTCAGCCGCTGTCGTGGGGACCAACGCGCTCACGGAAAAAAGGATCAGCGAGCTGGCGGCTCAGGAGATCGAAGAAGCCAAACAGGAAGTGCTTCCGGAAGCGGAGAGCTTTGAGGAAGTGGAAGTGACGCAGGAGATGCTGGACGCGGCAGGCGTCGCGGAGGATCTGTCCCTCGTATCCGCTTTTAAAGCGACCAACGACGCGGGATACGTGATCTCCACATCGAATAAAGGTTACGGC
>CALWEE010000207.1 GCA_944376975.1 uncultured Lachnospiraceae bacterium | reverse complement strand
AAAAGAAAAATGGATCCGGCGGCTGAAAAGGTTGTTTGGTAAATAAAAGAGCCGGTATGGGAGGCGGCGCTCCCATACCGGCTTTGGCGTTGCAAGGGATCATTTTCCGATGGCTGCCAGCAGGATATCCACGCATTTTTCTATGGATAAGGTTCCCGTGTTCAGTTCCATGTCGTAATTGGCCCGGTCCGACCAGTTTTTCTGGGACCAGTATTTGAAGGACAGACGGCGCTGCTTGTCCATCTTGTCCATCAGACGGCGGGCTTCCGCCTCGTTGGCAACATCTTCTGTCTCCACGATGCGGCGCAGTTTTTTCGCTTCGTCGGAAGAATAGATGTAGGCGCTGGTCACATGGGGATTCTTTTTCAGGATCTCCGTGGAGCATCTGCCGATGAACACGGCAGGTCCCTGCATTTCGATATTTTCAATGGTTTTCTGGATCGTGTATAAAAGTTCCGGAACGCTTTTTTTGCCCGGTCTCTGCTGATAGGCGTCCGCGAAAGAGGCGATATCGAACAGGAAGCTTCCCGTCCGCTTTTCGTCATATTCTTTCAGCATGGCCACGGATAAGCCGTAGGATTCCGCCGCTTTGACCAGAAGCTCGCCATCGTAGTAAGGAATACCGGCCGCTTTGGCCACCTTCATGCCGATCTCCCGGCCGCCGCTCCCAAATTCACGTTCAATCGCTAAAGATTTCATATATGTACCGAACTCCCTTCTGTGATAGGTTCCTGTTTTGGTTGGCAAGACGCCAGCCGGTCTTTTTTCTGTACCGCGCTTTTAATGATGCGCATGTATTCCAGCGCGTCATCAGGCCCTAAAAGTTCGAGGAAATCCGCCATATGCCGGATCGCTTCCTGCCTTTTTTCTTCCAGGAAAAGCCTGCCCTTATCGGTGACGCAGACGAGGACGCAGCGGCCGTCTTCCGGGTCAGCCATGCGCCTGGCGTAAGATTTTTTTTCCAGAGCGTTTAAGATGGCCGTCGTTCGGGAAGTCCCGATGTGGAAGGCGGAGGTGATATCTCCGGCATTGGCGCTGCCTGAGCTCAGGGAAGACAGATAGTCAAGAACAGCCAGTTCTCCCGATGACAATGCGAGCAGATCACGGATCAGGCTGATCTTGTGGAACTGATTCATGTGATCAAGAAAATCACGGGCACTTTGTCGATAGTCCATAAATCCTCCAAATAACTCATACTATGAGATAAATTATATATTTAAGTCCGGAAATTGTCAAGCTGAGCCGGGAAAGTGTGACTTGACGCTTTCGGTCCGGGATAGTAAAATGATATCAACGATGTATCCGCCGTGGTTTCAGGCGGAGGCGCGGGGCGTTATCTGCGCTGCCAGTGTTCTGTCAGCAAAGTGCCCCTGGTCGTTATATACTGACCGGAAGACATTCTGATGGAAAGAAGATCAGCCTGGACGGCAAAGCCGCGCGGGCTTGTGCCGTTATGCCATAAGATCAGCATCAGGGACCTTTCGGAGGTCTCTTTTTTGTTTTTCGGATATACAAAGAGAGGAGGCGTTTGCCGTGGAAAAAAATCATTCCAGGATCGCGGTCATCGGCATCATCATCGAAGACCGGGAACGGGCGGAACAGGTCAATGAGCTGCTCCACCAGTATGGAGAATGTATCATCGGACGTATGGGGATCCCTTATAAAGAAAAGCAGATCCACATCATCAGCGTGGTGCTGGACGCGCCGGCGGATACCATCAGCGCCCTGGCGGGCAAGCTGGGACGCATACCGGGCGTGAGCTCCAAAGCGATCTATTCCAAAGAAAAAAAAGAAACGTAAGAAAGGAAAAGGCCGGGAGCGAGATGGTGAAAAAAATAAGCGACGCTCTGTTTTTGGAGTGCCTTCAGGCGCTGGAGGCGGGGGAGGTCCTTTCGGCGGATCAATGGCGGGTACTTCTGGACGGGCAGGATCTTAAACGGCAGGCCATGGCAGCCGACCGGGCCTGCCGGATACGTGACCAGATCTATGGGAAAAACGTTTTTATCCGGGGACTGATCGAGTTTACCAATTACTGTAAAAACGACTGCTATTACTGTGGTATACGAAGGAGCGGCGGCAAAGTCTGCCGGTACCGTCTGGATAAAGAGACGATCCTGGCCTGCTGCCAGGCCGGCTACAGGCTGGGCTTTCGCACGTTTGTCCTTCAGGGCGGCGAAGATCCCTATTTTACCGATGACCGGATGGTTTCCATCATCACCGGGATCAAGAGCCGTTTCCAGGACTGCGCCCTTACCCTTTCCATAGGCGAACGGGACAGGGAGAGCTACCGGCGGTTTCGCCGGGCGGGCGCGGACAGGTATCTTTTGCGCCATGAAACGGCAGACGACGCCCATTACCGGAAACTCCATCCGCCGGAACTGTCCCTGAGCCATCGGATGGCGTGCCTGTGGGAGCTGAAAGAGCTGGGCTTCCAGACGGGAGCCGGGTTCATGGTGGGCTCTCCGGGACAGACGACAGACACCCTCATTAAGGACATGATGTTTCTTGGCAGGCTCAGGCCGGAGATGGTGGGCATCGGTCCGTTCATCCCCCATCACGATACGCCGTTTAAGGATGAACCGGGGGGAAGCGTGGATCGCACCCTGTATCTTCTGAGCCTGGTCCGGCTGCTTTTGCCCCGCGTCCTGCTGCCTGCCACGACGGCTTTGGGCACATCCGATCCCATGGGAAGGGAAAAAGGGATCCTGTCCGGCGCCAACGTGGTCATGCCCAATCTTTCCCCTGAAAACGTGAGAGAGAAGTACCTGTTGTACGACAATAAGATCCATACGGGAAAAGAAGCGGCGGAATGTCTGGACGAACTGAAACGGTCCATGGCCGGGATCGGCTATGAAGTAGCGGTGGACCGGGGCGATTTTCAACGATAAAACACAAATCAAAGAGATGATCTAAAGGAGGCAGGATGATCATGTATGATCCGAAGTCAAAACACGCGGACGATTTTATCAACCATGAGGAGATCATGGAAACGCTGGCCTACGCGCAGGCCAATAAACATAACCGGGAGCTGATCGATCAGATCCTTGACAAAGCCCGGCTGAGAAAGGGGCTGAGCCACCGGGAAGCGGCGGTGCTCCTGGACTGCGATCTGGAAGATAAGAACCAGGAGATCTATCAGCTGGCCCAACAGATCAAAAAAGACTTTTACGGCAACCGGATCGTATTGTTCGCGCCGCTGTATCTGTCCAATTACTGTATCAACGGCTGTGTTTACTGTCCTTATCACGCGAAGAACAAACATATACCGAGAAAGAAACTGACCCAGGAGGAGATCCGCCGGGAGGTGATCGCCCTCCAGGACATGGGGCATAAACGGCGGGCTCTTGAAACCGGAGAGGGTCCGGGGAA
>CALWEE010000206.1 GCA_944376975.1 uncultured Lachnospiraceae bacterium | reverse complement strand
CCGGCGGTCCTTGATATTTACCGCCCCTATATCACGGATACCCGGATCACGTTTGAATATGACGTGCCGTCCGCAGAGGATTTTACCCGTCGCGTCCGGCGTTATACCCGTCAGTTTCCATGGCTGGTGGCCTGCGATGGCGGGCGGATCGTCGGCTATGGTTACGCCTCCGCTTACCGGAGCCGGTCGGCGTATCAGTGGGACTGCGAACTGTCGGTTTACGTGGACAAAGACCGGTTAAAAAGAGGCTGCGGCAGGGCCATTTACCGGGAACTTTTAGGTCGGGTCGCTTTACAGGGTTATTATAACGCTTACGGCGTGGTCGCCCTTCCCAATGAGGAAAGCGTCCGGCTCCATGAGCATTTTGGTTTCCGGCTGGAAGGCATACAGAAAAACACCGGGTTCAAACACGGCCAATGGGTCGATACCGCCATATACGCGAAGGCGCTCCGGGACTTTGACGTACCCAAAAAAGCTCCGGTTTCCTATCCGGAGCTTTTAAAAGAAAAATGGTCAGAGGATCCGCGTGCCGCTGTGGATCACATGCAGCTTCTCTCCCATGATCTGTTTTAACAGGTCGATGGCGGTTTCGCCGGTGCAGTGACCGGTATAAAAATCGGCGGGAATGGATCTTAAAACGTTGCCGGTCTCCCGTATGCGGTCGATATCGTCCGGATGATAGTGGTTCAGGATCATGTGGAAACCGCCGATGACCATATCCGGATACCAGCCGTACAGCTTTTCACAGGCGTCTAAGATGTTGACGATGCCGTTGTGGGCGCAGCCGGATATGAGGATCCTCCGGCCTTCCGTTTCCAGGATGGCGTACAGCTCATGGGCAAAATCATCGGGCATATACGTCCCGTTCTTTTCCATGAGCAGGCTTTTGTTGCCGCGGGCGGGGAACCGTCTGGCGCTGACGCCGGAAAACAGGCTCAGCTCATCGTTTACTTTCCGGTTGCCATCAACGAAAGTGATGCCGGGAAGGGTCAGGATCGTTTCATCGATACCGATATCTTTGTACACGTCCCGTATCTTGTGCACATGCTTTTCGCCCGCGGAAGCCATCATGTAGATATCGGCTTTTTGGTTGACCGACCGGAAAGCCTTAAGGCCTCCCGAATGGTCGTAATGGCCGTGGCTCAATACGGCCGTGTCCACTTCGCCCAGATCGATACCCAGCGCGCGGGCGTTTTCAAGGATCTTATCGGACGCGCCGAAATCAAACAGGTAGCGGCGCTCTTTCGAGCGGACGTATACGCTCAGTCCATGTTCGTACAGACAGCCTTTTTCGCCGCGGGTATCTTCCATCAACGTGATGATCTCCATATGCCTCACCTCTGTCATTTAGACATTGAACAGTAAAGCGCTGTACGTGGGGAATGGCCACAGGGACTTGTCCACCAGGGTTTCCAGTACGTCCGCCGGTTTGCGAAGTCTTGCCATTTCCGCGAAAACGCCGTCCCTGAACACGATGGCCCGCTGTTTCGTATCGGCGATATGCACCGCTTCTTTCCGGCAGGCTTCCAGCCGTTCCAGGGAATATTCCATTTCTTCCAGGTTGGCTGTGATCTTCTTCAGAAGGTTTCTTTGTACTTTGGCGCTCTGTCCGGCTTTTTCCACCGCGTGGATGGATTCGGCCAGACAGGTCGTGTAGCGGATGACAGCGGGAATGATCTCTTTACGCGCCATGCCGATCATGGCGCGGGCCTCGATGTTGATCGTCTTGGCGTAATTTTCATAACCCACTTCCTGTCTGGACAACAGTTCTTCACGGGTCATGACTTTATGTTTTTCAAACAGGCGGACCGTATCCGGATCGGTCAGGCATTCCAACGTATCCACCGTGTTGGTGATGTTTGGAAGCCCTCTTCTTTCCGCCTCTTTTATCCATTCCTCCGAGTAGCCGTTTCCGTTGAAGATGATCCGCAGATGTTCGCTCGCCCATTTTTTGGTCAGATCGTGGGCGGCCATCATGGGATCGTCGGAAGCTTCCATGATATCCGCGGCCTGGGAAAGGGTTTCGGCGATGATGGTATTTAATATGGTATTGGGACTGGCGATGGACGCGGATGAACCCACCATACGAAATTCAAATTTATTTCCGGTAAACGCGAAGGGCGATGTCCGGTTCCTGTCCGTCGCGTCTTTGTTGATGGAAGGCGCCGTTGAAACGCCCACGTCCAGTTTCCCGCCCATCTTGCTCGACGTGGCCTCGCCTTTTTCACAGAGCTGATGCAGGACGTCCTCCAGCTGCTCGCCCAGGAAAACGGAAATGATGGCCGGCGGCGCTTCCGCAGCGCCGAGACGGTGGTCGTTGCCCGGATTGGCGGCGGACTGGCGCAAAAGGGGCGCGTAATCGTCCACAGCTTTCAATACGGCTGCCAGGATGAGCAAAAACTGCTTGTTCTGATGGGGCGTGATGCCCGGATCCAGAAGATTGACGCCGGTATCGGTGGTCATGGACCAGTTGTTGTGCTTACCGGAACCGTTGACGCCGGCAAACGGTTTTTCATGGAGCAGGCATACAAGGCCGTGGCGCAGCGCCACTTTTTTCAGCGTATCCATGATGAGCTGATTGTGGTCGGTGGCGATATTGGTCGTGTCGTAGATCGGCGCCAGTTCATGCTGAGCCGGAGCCGCTTCGTTGTGCTGGGTCTTGGCCGGGATGCCCAGACGCCACAGTTCTTCGTTCAGGTCGCTCATAAATTCGTGGATCCGTTCCTTGATGCTGCCGAAGTAGTGATCGTCCAGCTCCTGCCCTTTCGGCGCGGGCGCGCCGAACAGCGTCCGTCCGGCGAAGATCAGATCCTGACGGCGGTCATAATCTTTTTTGTCCACGATGAAATATTCCTGCTCGGCGCCTACGGAAGTGATCACTTTTCGCGCGTCGGTATCGCCCAGAGCCCGGATGACCCGGAGCGCCTGATTGCCCACCGCTTCCATGGAACGCAGAAGGGGCGTTTTTTTGTCCAGGGCTTCTCCCGTATAGGAACAGAAAATGGTCGGGATACATAATACGCCGGCCCCGGAAGCGGATTTATGGATAAAGGCGGGGGAAGTGCAGTCCCAGGCCGTGTAGCCTCTGGCTTCAAAAGTCGCCCGAAGCCCGCCGCTTGGGAAAGACGAACCATCCGACTCGCCTTTGATCAGTTCTTTTCCGGAAAATTCCATAAGAACGCCGCCGTTTCCCATCGGAGATATAAAGGCGTCCTGTTTTTCCGCCGTAATGCCGGTCAGCGGCTGGAACCAGTGGCAATAATGGGTCGCGCCCTGTTCAATGGCCCAGTCTTTCATGGCGTTGGCCACGACCTCCGCCACGTGGCTGTCCAGATCGCCGCCCCGCTCGATGGTTTCTTTCAGGTCTCTATATATCTTTTTCGGAAGCCCATCCCCCAT
>CALWEE010000205.1 GCA_944376975.1 uncultured Lachnospiraceae bacterium | reverse complement strand
ATAATCACAGTCTTTAACAGCTTCTTCCAGATCGGTCGTCATGGTGACCACCGTTTCCATGCCGGCTTCTTTGAACATCTTTTCCACATATCGGCCGGTACATTTCAGCCGGTATTCATCAATATCCATCAGACGCCATTCGGCAACCTTCATCGTGTCTTTTCTTTCAATGAGCATTTCCGCGATATCCGGCAGATAAGAAGACCCGGAACCGATATTCGCGAGGATCATTTTCTTTGTATTCATTTATCTCAACCTCCGTTAAATGATTTATTTTGTCGTTTCTTTGTCTTTATAGAGCAGGAGCATCGCCACCAGGGCAATACCGAACGCCAGCGCCGAAGCGATACAGCCGTTCACGAAATTGGCGGAGCTTTCCGCGCTGACAAAACCGATCACGCCCATGACATTGCTGGGTCCAAACTGGTAATAACCCACTTTGGTAAGTCCCAGATACAGTCCGGACACAGCGCCGGATATCAGTATGGGAACAAATGTCCGCGGATTAGGGAGGACAATGCCGAACAGCGCCGGTTCGGACACGCCGCCGAGCAGCGTGGACACAAAACAGGTCAGGCCCATCTGCTTACTTCCGTCTTTTTTACTCCGGATCATATAGCCCAGGGAGATACCCATAACGAGGAAATTGGTCAGCACCATGGCAAGGGGCATATACGCGTATTCCACGCCGTTGGCGAACAAAATGGCCATGCAGGCGAAGAAGATGGGACGGCCGATGCCGAAAGCCGTGAGGAACGGCATGAGCGCTCCCACGATCGCTGTTTCCACCGGGCCGGCCGCGTTGTAAAGCCCAAGGACAACGTTTGTCAGTCCGGAGCCGATATAATAGCCGATGGGACCCAGCACAAGAAAAGACAGAGGCATCATGATCAGCACCGTGACAAATCCCACGCCGATGATCTTCAGCGTATCCGGAATGACCTTGTTCAAAAGGCGTTCCACATAAGACTGTATCCAAACGATGAGAAGGGCCGGGATGATCTGGCCGCTGTACGTCACGTTGGGAGCTGCGATGCCGTATATGGTATATCCGCCTTCCACGGATAAAGCCGCTGTCAGATCCGGATACAGCATGAGCGCTGTCAGCGCCACGGATATGAACGTATTAGCTTTAAAATACCGGGACGCGGTGATCGCCGCCAGGACGGGAAGGAAATAGATGATCGCCTGTCCGGCGTAATAAAAATTCGTATAGAGATCCGACTGATCCGATACCAGGTTCAACATGGTCGGTCCGATCACAGCCGCCACGATATTGACCATGCCCAGCGTGACAAATAAAGGCACCAGCGGTCCCATGCTGTTGGAAAATGTATTGACGATCCCCATGCCCAGCTTTTTCAGCGAAAAGCCTTCTTTCTTCACATCTTCCGCCTCATATTCATCCAGTTTTTCATGCTCTTCAAATTTTCCGCACGCCAGCAGTTCTTTGTATATCTCATCCACCGACGTTCCAACGATGACCTGCAGCGTATCTTCTTTAAACTGCGCCCCGAGAACGCCCTTCGCCGCCTTCAGCCCTTCCATGTCGGCCGCGCTTTCGTTCTTCAGTTTAAACCGCAGACGTGTCATACAGTGATAAACGTCTTTTACGTTCTCTTTACCGCCGACCTTTTCCAGCACCTGACGGGCCGTTTCGCTGTATTTACTCATCCGTTAAACTCCTCTCCATATTGATCTTGTCAATCCGTGTACACCCTTGAACTGATATTGATTATACGTCTTCGCCTCTCCGGATTAAATTCACAGTTTTTTCCTACCCCCCGGAAAGTTTTATGTCGATTTTTCTTTTCGTATGCTATACTTGTATAAAATCTTTAAAGGAGGCAGCGGCATGGACAAAAAACGACTGCAGCAACTCTATACTCTGATCTCCCGTTCTGACGGATGGCTTTCCGCCAGAGAACTGGCCGCCCGTCTCCACACGTCCACCCGAACTGTGCGCAACTATATCCGGGAGATCAACCGGGAGAAACCGTATATCCTTTCATCCCAATATGGCTATCAAATGAACCGGTATCTTCCCGCTTCAGACCTTGAGCCGCGGATATTTCCGGAAAAACCGGCGCCGGAACGGCCATCCGACCGGATCTTTTACATTATCCGCCGGTTCATCGTCTGCCAGGAACTGACCATGGAACAGCTGATGGCCGAACTGTATATCAGCGACCGCACGCTGGAGCAGGACCTGAATGCGATCCGCCAGCTCCTCCCCGCTTTTCAGCTGAAATTGAAGACAAAAAAAGACCGGATCTTCCTGTCCGGCCCCATGTATGAACAAAGACGTCTGGCTTATTACTGCATTTTCCAGACAATGGATATCCAGTACCCCACACTGGAATTTATATGCGGATCCTTCCCGGAATATGACTGCGCCCGCGTGTCCGATATCCTGGATCGGACAATAGACACGTATGGTCTTTCCGTCAACGGGTACGAACACTACGACCTGCTGCTCTATGTCATCATACAGCTTCGCGAGATCCATCTGGGCCACGGACTGCCCGGCCCGGAATGTCCGGTGGAATGTATCCACAATTATCCGGAATACCCGATCGCCGGCCATCTGGCCAAAGAACTGGGCGGCCTGATCGGCCATTCTTACACCATATGGGAACAGGAATATCTGACTGTCCTTCTGATCAGCAAGACCTACCGGTCCGATCCCGGAAAAGCGCGCCTGCTGCCCAATTATATCCCGATCCGGAACACGGTGGCCGAGTTCATCCGAATGGCCGGCGCGGCCCTTCAGATCAGCCTGGAGGATCCAAAGCTCATTGAAAAACTGACATGTTATTTCCAAAGGCTTCTCGTCCGTCAGCAAATGGGTTTTTATACGAAAAGCCTGTTTTTCGATGCTTTAAAATATCGCTATCCCATCATCCAGGACGTCTGCGCCTGGTGCCTGCTCCATTTTTCCCGGCAATTTCATATATCGGTCGACCGGAACGAAGTGGGTTTCCTCACCATGCTTTTGTGCGAATACGTAAAAGAAAAGGGCTATCCTTTCGAACAGCCCGTTCCCTGTACCCTCATATGCCCCACATTCGGCCATTTCCCTGAAACGCTGCTGAACACGCTTCAGGAACGTCTGGGGCCGTCCATACATGTGGATACCGTCATCGACACATTGGATGTGGAAAGCATCACAGCCCGCGACCGCCTGACCCTTTCGGTCATCCCGGTCGCCAACAGGCCCTTCATATTGCCTGTTTCGCCTTATCCCCGTTCTACCGACTTCCGTCATATATACGAGGAAATACACAAAATAAAAATGCGGCGGTACTGCCGGTCGCTCCACGCTTTCCTGTCCCGCATGATGACACCGGATACCTTTTTCGTGGATTCCCGTCTTAAGTCCAGGGAAGATCAGCTGGCCGGCGACTGCGCCCGGC
>CALWEE010000204.1 GCA_944376975.1 uncultured Lachnospiraceae bacterium | reverse complement strand
TTCATCGCGGACTTCATATACCGCCCGCATCTTCACGCCGTTGAACTTCGTGATGGACATATGGATCCGGACCGTTTCGTCATACCGGACCGGCTGTCTGTAGCGACAATCCACGGAAAGCACCGGGATGATGATGCCCATCCTTTCCAGTTCATCGTAGGGCAGGCCGAGCTCTTTCATGTAATGGAGCCTGGCCTCCTCAAACCAGCGTATGTAATTGGAATGATGGATGATGCCCATCTGGTCGGTCTCATAATACAGAGCCGTCCGGACAAAAGATGAAAAAACGGTTTCTTTGCTGTCAATGATGATCTCTTTCATCGTGTCACCTTCTTTGTCAGTATAGCATATCTTAAAAACGGATTCCAGTGCCGTTTGCCGTCTCTTTCTGTTTGGGATACCATTTTCGGACAAGCCGGACCGCCGCCGCCGCGCAAAGCAGGCCGATCAGTATACCCACGACCACGTCGCTGGGGAAATGGACCGCCACATAGAGCCTTGACCAGGCAATGAGGGCGGCCAGCACAAGCGCGGCCTTGCCGGCCCACTTCGGCTTCGTCATGAAATAGATCGCCCCCGCCGCCGCGAAAGAGCTGCAGGCGTGTCCTGACGGGAAGGAAAAATCCCGCTGCCGCTCCACAAGAAGGATCAGGTCGGCGAACTGGTCGTAAGGCCGCACCCGGGCCACCAGATTTTTCAGGGCCACGTTGGTGACAAGGGCGCCTAAAACAAGGGCCAGAAGGCCGGCGATCCCGATCTTGCGGGTTTTTGGAAAAACGAGCAAAAGCAGGCACAGGCCGATCCAGAACAGGCCGCCGTTGCCCAGGGATGTGATCCCTTTCATGATGCCGTCCAGAAGATCAAACCGCAGATATTCCTGTATAAACAAAAGCAGTTGATGGTCAAATTGCGTGATCACGTTCTTCTATCACTCCTTCACCGTTAAAATCCGGTATGAAACTTTCCCTGACCGTGCCGCCTTCCTGAATGAAGGCATTCCTGACGCCCAGGTCCAGCGCGTACCGGATGATCTTATCGTAAACTTTTTTCTTCACGCCCCTGTTTAATTCCGGATATTTTTCAAATGTCCTGACAGGCGTGTACTGGTTCATGATGCTCATATAAATATGATCGCCGTAGGTTTCATGCAGATACCGGATGATCTTCCGGGAATCCATGGACGCTCCAGGCAATACCAGATGGCGGACGATCACGCCCTTTTTCATCAGCCCCGACGCGTCGAATACCGGATCGCCTGTCTGGCGGACCATTTCATCCAGCGCTTTCATGGCGTAAAACGAGTAGCCTTCTTCAAAAGCGTACCGTTTGGACAGGGACGGATCCATGAACTTGAAATCGGTCAGATAGATATCGATCCAGCCGTCCAGAAGCTTCAGAGTATCCACCTTCTCGAACCCGCTGGTATTGTAGACAACGGGAATGGACAGCCCTTTTTTCCGGGCGATCCGCAGCGCTTCCGCGACCTGGGGCGTGTAATGGGAGGCGCTCACCAGATTGATATTATGGGCGCCCTGCGCCGCCAGTTCCATAAAGATATCCGCCAGCCTGAGCACCGACACCGTCTCCCCGTGATCCTCCCTGGAGATCGGGTAATTCTGGCAGAATACGCAGCCCAGGTGGCAGCCGGTGAAAAATACGGTCCCCGACCCTCCCGTCCCGGATATGCAGGGTTCTTCCCAAAAATGAAGGGCCGCCCGGGCCACCTTGATCCCTGCCGTCTGACGGCAGAACCCTTTCTCCCCTTTCAGTCTGTCCGCCCCACATTCCCTCGGACATAAAGTACATTCCCTGTACCATTTTTTCCAGTACATGTTCTTCACCTGTTCCATGAAAAGGATTTCCCCGGGCCGGTTCTTGGCCAGTCCGGGGAGCTAAAGGTTATTCCCGCTGCCGGAAGATCATTTTCCGACTTTCAGCGTATCGCCGTAAATCTCATTGACGATATCGTACAGCACGTTGGCCGTCAGTTCGATACCCATGCTGCTGTCCAGACATATATCGTAATTATGGCAGTCGCCCCAGCGGTGCATGGTGAAATAATTGTAATAATCGTTCCGCTTTTTATCTTTCTTCTGGATATATTTGGGATTGCCGTCCGGATTTTCATGGTACACTTCCTGGACCCGCTTCATGCGTTCTTCCATGGGCGCGTAGATAAAGGCGCTGAACACCCGCGGCCGGTCCCTTAATATATAGTCGGCGCAGTTGCCGACGATCACGCAGGGCTCCTTCGCCGCCAGATCGCTGACCACACGGGTCTTCGCCAGATAGATCTGGTCGGACAAGGGTTTTTCCTGGGTGGACATATACAGATTGTAAAGGAAACTGGATGTCCGCCGCTCCTGCCATTCTTCTATGGTCTCCCGGGTAAAGCCGCTTTCTTCCATAAGAAGATGGATCATCTCTTTGTCGTAAAACTTAAACCCCAGTTTCTTCGCCAGAGTCTCGCCGATCAGACGGCCTCCGGACCCGTACTCTCTGCTGATAGTTATGACAACGCTCTCCATAATGGGCACCTCCTGTTCCTGTCTTTCGCTTTTTACTTTTTCATAACCTTTATTTTACACTAATCCGCCGCCAAATACCAGTGCTATTTCTCCCGTTTGTAAATGGTCCGCCCGTCTTTGACCGTCTCCATCACCCGGATAGCGCCCACATGGGCCGGATCCACCTTCAATGGATTTTTCTCAAGGATCACCAGATCGGCCCGTTTACCGGGAGAAATACGGCCTTTTTCCTCTTCTTCAAAGTATTGCCACGCGCTGTTGACCGTCACCGCTTTCAGCGCTTCCCATACCGGTATACGTTCATCTTCTCCCAAAAGCCTTCCGCTTTTTGTCCGCCGCAGCGCGGCGCAGCCGACGGTCTCCATCATATCCGGTTCGATGACCGGCGCGTCCTGATGGAACGTGGGGCGTATACCCGCTTTCAGGGCAGATCTTGCCGGGCTGATACGCGCTGCCCGTTCTTCGCCGAAGTTTTTCACATGGGTATCGCCCCAATACTTTACATGGGCCGGAAAGAAGGAAAGCAGGATGCCCAGGCGCTTCACCGCCTCCAGCTGATCGAGCCCCAGAAGCTGGGCATGGATCATCACCGGCCGGATGCGCCGAAGGTCTTTTCCTTCCGCAGCCAGACGGCCGCACATCCTCAGGTACTGATCCGCCGCCGCGTCGCCGTTGCAATGGGTCAGGATCTGCCGGCCATTTTCATAAGCCAGCCTGAGCCTTTCGTATACCTGCCCGTCTGTCATGGCCGGATAACCTCTGTAGTCCGGTTCGTTGGCGTAAGGTGCCCGCATCCAGGCCGTCCGTCCCTGGGGAGAGCCGTCCAGGAACATCTTATAGCCGCCGATCCGGAAATGTTCCTTATACCCTTTCAGATGACCGGCAAACGCCC
>CALWEE010000203.1 GCA_944376975.1 uncultured Lachnospiraceae bacterium | reverse complement strand
GCATACCCTGTTTTTCATGGAACTGCCGGCAGATCTCAATGGCTTTGCCCTCGCTGATCCCTTTGACCTCGGCCAGCCGTTCCGGTTCGTTCTCAATGATATGGAACGTATCTTCCTTGAACTTGGAGACGATGCGGCCGGCCAACGTGGGGCCGATCCCCTTGATGGCTCCCGATCCCAGGTATCTTTCGATGGAAAACACGTCTTCCGGCGCTTCCACGGAAAAATGATCGATACGAAACTGCCTGCCATAGGTGGCGTGTTCCACATAATCCCCTTCCGCCCGGATATATTCGCCTTCATTGATCATGGCCATATTTCCCACGCATACCGTCTCTTTCCCCTGGCTCATAAGGGAAAAGACCGTATAGCCATTTTCTTCATTATGATATACGATATGTTCAACGATCCCGTGTAACGCTTCCATACTGCCTCCCGCATATGCTCGTCACGTCAAAACAGCCGCCGGTACCCACCGGCGGCTTATGTGTCATCTTGTCTTCTCTGCTGCTTTCGCTTCCAGAAATTCGGTGTAACGGCCGGTGCCGATGGCCACCACGTTCAGCGGATCGTCCGCCACCGTCGTCCGCATGCCGGTCACTTCTTCGATCAGCTGATCCAGCCCGTAAAGCTGGCTGCCGCCGCCGGCAAGCAAAATGCCCCGCGCCGCGATGTCCGCCGCCAGTTCCGGCGGCGTCGCCTCGAGCACCTGATGGAGCCCTTCGACGATCTGGGTCAGGCTTTCTTCCAAAGCCTTCTGGGTCTCGGAAGATTTCAGCGTAACCGTCTTTGGAAGGCCGGTCACCACGCTGCGCCCGGTCACCTCCATCGTCTCGTCCTCACTCCTCGGATAGGCCGTTCCGATGGTCATCTTGATCTCTTCCGCCGTCCGCTCGCCCACCAGTATCTCGTGGTTCCTGCGCAGATAACGGATGATCGCGTCATCGAAATCGTTGCCCGCCACCTTCAATGACGCGCTGACCACGATGTCGCCGAAGGAAATAACGGCGATATCGGTGGTGCCGCCCCCGATATCGATGATGATATTGCCGAAGGGTTTGGATATATCAATGCCCGCCCCCAGCGCGGCCGCGATGGGTTCCGGCACGATGACCACGTCCCGGGCGCCGGCTTCCATCGTGGCGTCGATGACCGCCCGCTTTTCCACTTCCGTCACGCCGCTGGGAACGCATACGGTGATCCTGGGTTTCCAGAACGTCTTGCGCCCCACCGCTTTATGGATGAAATATTTCAGCATTTTCTCGGTGATCGTATAATCGGAGATAACGCCCTGCCGCAGCGGATGGACCGCCACAATGTTCCCCGGCGTGCGCCCGATCATCTCCCGGGCTTCTTCACCGATATTCTTCACTTCATTGGTGTCCCGGTCGTAAGCCACAACGCTTGGCTCACGCAGGACGACGCCGGTTCCTCTTATATATACAAGAACACTGTCTGTTCCCAAATCTACGCCGATATCCGATGCTAACATAAGGTGTCCCCTTTCATTCTCAGTATAATGATCCCGTATTTACTCTCTTATTATACCTGATTCTGGGAAAAATACCACCCTCAACGTGAAAAACCGGCCGCCTACTCTGTAAAGACCGTTTCCTCCGGCAGACAGCTCAGGATAAAACGGGTGACCCTTTCTTTGTCCGCCGGGTCGGTGATATCGGCCAGCGTGTCATAGCCGTTCTCGTCCTTTAAAACATACGAAGCGTATATGTTCCGTCTTCGCGGATCCGTTTTGCCGGGAAGGGCGTACACCGCGTATTCGATCCCGTCGATCTGGACCACCGTCAGCAACTCGGCCATCTCTTCGCCATCCTCTGTCATGACCGGGAATTTCTGTATGCACTGTTCCATCATATCTTTTTTCATAACGCCGTTCCTCCTGCCTCAGCCTTTTTGTTGTATTTATTCTAATCGACGCAGGCCGCGGCGTCCCCCGGCCGTTTGCCGGACCGGTTCATCCCATCCACGCCTTGATGATGGCATAGGTTTTATCTACGGTATTAAAATTCACTTCTTAAATCTGTACTTTCCCTTTCCATAGCCGAAGACTGGTTCGATAATATCCGCCTGCGCCAAATTGGAGATCAGCTTAGATGCACCGGAAGCCTTTAGTTCAAGAAGTTCCATAACAGCGCTTCTTCCGAAGATTTTATCATAGCCAAATCTTTCAAAAAGCCTATGGATATGAACTGTCGTTTTGGCTGTGAAATCTTGTCCTTTTCCGGCAAGTATACTTTCAATGTCCACTTTTTTCTCTTGAATATCCACTTTTCCATTGTCCCAAAGTCCACTTATATGCAGATCACGATTGCGAAGCTCATTTTTCTCATTCAAAAGCAAGTTTCTTAAGAACACTTCCAAATATTCCGTTGTTTCGTGAATTCCTTTTCGCAGGTTGGTATAATTTGCTCTGACAAGTGCGTTTCTGAAATACCAGGCATTTTCTGCAAAAATATCATTGGCTGCTGAGAAACCAAGGGTTCTCAAATACTTGATAAAGAAAACTGCCGTCGTTCTTGTGTTGCCCTCCCCAAAGATATGAATCTGCCATAATCTCGAAACAAAGACTGCAAGGTGATGAATGATTTCCTCCATCGAAAGTCCCTTGTAACTAAAGTCCTTTTCCTGTGAAAAATCATATTCAAGAGTTGCTTGCAGTTCTGAAGCGCTACCATAGAGAACAGTAGCTCCGTCAAGCACCCATTCTTTTTTCGTAATATTATAATCTCTTATCTTACCGGCGTGTTTATAAATACCACGAAACAGCTTCCGATGAATAGAGATATACTCATTTGGAGAAAATGAAAAGGCTGTTTCCGAAAGTACCTGTACGATACGGGAAGATACCTTGTCCGCTTCTTCTGTACGTTCGTCGTCCAATAAATGCACCGGTCTTTCCTCATAGTAACGATCAATAAGGTTCTGTGCTTCTTTTATCGTGATCTTACCTTCAATATTTTGAATTGCCGTTTCTATCAAATATCGGGAAGGTTTCAATCCGTCCACCGCCTGAAGTCCGATTGCTGTACTCCACGCGTAGCCCTTACTGACTTTGTCCGGTTCAGATTCTTTTAGATATTCCTTAAATGGGTCTTTATTCATATACAATACCTCTTTTTGTCAATACTAATATTATACTGCTTTTTGCCTTAAAATAAAAGCAAACACATACATATCATCGTATTGCCTATGGAGCACTCCACTCACTTCATACATATTACCCCAAAAGTTAAGTTTATCGCTTTTCTAAAAATGGGCAATCCCATTGTCGGACTGCCCATTCATTCTGTTCATTATGCGATTTTTCCTGCAAAACGATACATCATTTACATCAATTAGTACAGCTTCGCACCTGCCGGGATACTGTCATCCAGCATCAGCAGATTCAGTCCTTCGTGTCCGTCGTACTCGTACACGGC
>CALWEE010000202.1 GCA_944376975.1 uncultured Lachnospiraceae bacterium | reverse complement strand
CCGGTCACTTTCTCCGAAGAGATCCCGGTGAGCGCCGACAGCACCGCGCTGCTGGTGGTCGTATTGCCGATGCCCATCTCGCCCACGGCGAAAAGGTCGATCCCCTGTCCGGCCAGGCGCGTCACGCGCCGCGCCGCGTACACGATGGCCGCCTCCGCCGTTTCGCGGCTCATGGCCGGTCCTTTTGTCATATTGTCCGTCCCATACATGAACGGATGCCAGTCCACGCCGTCGATGGGCTTTTCGGCTTTCATGCCCAGATCCATGATATACAGCGGGCAATGGGCGTATTGGGCCAGAAGGGCCACGCCCGACTTGACCGCCACCATATTTTCCACCACCTGGACGGTCACTTCGCTTCCCGACTGGCTCACGCCTTCTTCCACCACGCCGTTATCCGCCGCGGCCACCACGCCGATCTTTCCCCTGATCTCAGGTATCTCTTTGCGCTGCATACCCGCGATCCGCACGATCATATCCTGGAAAAAACCCAGGCTTCCTATTGGCATACACTTGTAACGCCACCGCCGCTTTGCCGCCGCCATGGCTTCTTCGCTGGCGGGCCGCACGCGCCCGGTCAGTTCTTCTATCGTCATCTTTACACCTTCATTCCGCTCTGTGCCGCATATTCAAGCCTTCGATCACCGGGTAGCCGTCGGTCAGCGCCACAAGGCTGTAGCTGCCCTGGATGAACTTTAAATGCCAGACCGCCTCCGGCGGCGCGCCCGCGAACCGGGAAAACAGACATTGGAACGGCCCCTGATGCCCGACGACAAGGACCCGTTCTCCGTCTCTGAACTTCAGCCGGTCAAACGCCCGGCACACCCGGTCGTACATGGCCGAAAAACTCTCGCCGCCATCCGGCGCCGTACCCATAAAGTCCCGGCTCCAGGACGCGTAGGTTCCGGGAAACCGCTGCCGGACTTCCCGATAAGAAAGCCCTTCCCATTCCCCGAAATCCATCTCGTCAAATCCCGGCTCCACCGTCCATATGCCTTTGTCCGGGCAGATCGTCTCCGCCGTCTGCCATGTCCGTTTTCGTCCGGAAACGATCACCCGGTCAAAATCCACGCCCCGCAGACAGTCGGCCGCTTCCATGGCCTGCGCCCTGCCTTTTGGGCTGATATCCACATCCAGACGGCCGTGATAAACCTGACGGGCATTGGCAAGGGTCTCGCCGTGACGGACAAAATACAGTTTCACATCCACAGCCAGCCGCCCCCTTCCAGCGCGGTCAGGACGACCATCGCCCCGATCCCGGCGAT
This sequence comes from uncultured Lachnospiraceae bacterium, assembly GCA_944376975.1. Taxonomy (GTDB): domain Bacteria; phylum Bacillota; class Clostridia; order Lachnospirales; family Lachnospiraceae; genus Frisingicoccus. The sequence goes on along the minus strand of CALWEE010000202.1, from coordinate 2,177 downwards.
CTCCGACCCGGCGCCCATGGTGTCGCCGGTCATGCCGCCGATCTTACGCAGTACATAGCGCCGGTACAGAAGGGATATAAGGCAGACCGCCGGGGCAACGGCCGCGTAACGCCAGCCGCCGGCCCACACGCACAATATTTCCAGTCCCGCGACGCCTAAAAAGGTGGACCCGGCCAGTATGCCGGCCGATATACGGCCGATATAACTCTTGCCAAGTCCGTTTTCCCGGGGATAGTCCACCCGGTACATCAGCAGCGCCTGGACCATCTTTCCCGCCGCGGGCGCGGCCGCCAGCAAAAGCAGGGGACGCGCCGACACGGTCAGAAAGAGAAAGCGCAGGCCAAGATCCGCCGTCACGGCGATCACGCCGAAGGTCCCCGCCTGGCTGTCCTTCATGATCTCCAGCATACGTTCTTTGCTCCGGGAAGAAAAAAAAGCGTCCGCCGTATCGCACAACCCGTCCAGATGGAAGCCCCTCGTCATCCACAGTTCCGCCAGTATGCCGGCCGCCGCGGCCGCCGGACGGGGCAGGAACGCCCGGGCGGCGATATAGACGAGCACGTCAAACAGCCCGATGATCCAGCCGATGACCGGCCAGAAAAGCACGCCCTTTATGAGCCGCCGGTCGCTGACTTCCACCGGCTTTGAGACAGGTATGCTGGTAAACAGCTGCAGCGCCAAAATAAATGTATCCATCACGATCCCTTGATCCTCACCGGGATGCCGCTCACCATCAGATAAACGGCTTCCGCCCTTTCCGCAAGATACTGGTTCATGATACCGGCCATATCCCTGAAGGCCCGCCCCAAAGGCGTATCCGGTATCACGCCCATGCCGATCTCATTGGTGACAAGGATAAGCGGCAGGGACGCCTCATCCGCCGCGTCCAGGACGCGTCCCATATAGGCCAGGGCTTCCTCCTGGACACGGTCGTAGTCCGGCTTTGAAAAATCAAAATCCTCCGGCACATCGCCCAGGCTGTCAAAAAGGATATCGGTCAAAAACGTGGTCACGCAGTCCAAAAGGGCGCTCTGGTAATCGGCTCCATGTTCCAGCAAAAATACGTCGATGCGCCGGTGGTCTTCGTAGGTGTCCCACCGGTCGCCCCTGCGCTCTTTATGTTTTTCTACCCGCCTGGCCATCTCCGCGTCGAATACTTTGCCCGTGGCGATATACAGCCACCGGCCGCCGGCCGCCATCGTCAGCTGTTCCGCGTACCGGCTTTTCCCGCTCCGGGCGCCGCCTGTCACTAATATCATCCTGTCGTCCTCCATTTCGTCATTAAAAGTATACCATACCGCCTTTAGAAGCACAACACGCCTTCCGCCGATTGCCCGTTCCGTCCGTCTGTGTTATACTCATGTGGAAAACGGTTTTCGGGAGGGAAAGATATGCGGGAAGATATACCGAAAGATCCGGTCATGCTTTTAAGTTTCATCAACCTGAAACTCCGGGACGAATGTCCGTCCCTGGACGACCTGTGCGAAAGCTACGATCTTGACAAAGCCGATCTTACGGACCGTCTGGCGGCCATCGACTACGCCTACCAGCCGGACCGCAATCAGTTCGTGTGACATTAAAAAACGGCGGACAGGCCGCCGGGCTCAATGCCCGGACCGGCCTTCCGCCGTTTTGTCTGCCGTTTATTCTTCCAGCACGTGTTCAAACGCCACTTTAAAGATCTCCTGGATATGTTCATCCGCCAGCGAATAAAAGCGGACCTTCCCGTCCCTTCGCGTCTTGACAAGACGGGACTGTTTTAAAAACCGGAGCTGGTGGGACACCGCGGGCTGGTTCATCTCCAGAAGCTCTGTCAGGTCGGATACGCAAAGTTCCGACTTGCTCAGCGCGCATATGATCTTTACCCGCGTCAGGTCGCCGAAAGCCTTGAACAATTCGGCCACCTCGAACAGATCGTCCTCCATGGGCATTTTCCCCCGGACTTCTTCAAGCAGATGTTCATTCATGGGATCACCTTCCATCCGGCCGTATTCCCGCCGGTCATTCCACCGCGTGCCCTTTCGCTTTCAGCACATCGACAACCTGATATACGTATTTGGAGCACAGTTCATCGTTCTCCGCTGCCACCATGACCCGAAGCACCGGTTCCGTTCCGCTTTCCCGCACGAGGATACGTCCCGTGTTGCCAAGCGCCGCTTCCACCTGGGCAATGGCCG
>CALWEE010000201.1 GCA_944376975.1 uncultured Lachnospiraceae bacterium | reverse complement strand
AGCTGGGCAGCAACGATGAACGGGAGCAGACCCTTAACCAGCTTTTGTCGGAGATGGATGGTTTTGACGAGTCGAAGGCCATCGTGATCCTGGGCGCGACCAACCGGCCGGAGGTCCTTGATAAAGCGCTCCGCCGTCCGGGACGTTTTGACCGGACGATCACCGTTACCGAACCGGATAAGCAGGGACGGATCGATATACTGAAGGTCCATTCCAGAAATGTCAAACTGTCAGACGATGTGGATTTTGAGGAGATCGCCCTGGCCACATCCGGCGCTTCCGGCGCGGACCTGGCGAATATCGTCAATGAGGCGGCGTTGAGGGCGGTGCGCATGCGGCGTAAAGTGATCACCCAGGAAGACCTTTTCGAGTCCGTGGAAGTGATCATCGCGGGCCAGCAGAGAAAGAACCATATCATGAGCAAGGAAGAACGGCAGATCGTGGCGTATCACGAAGTGGGCCACGCTCTGGTCGCGGCGAAACAGAAGAACACCCAGCCGATCCAGAAGATCACCATCATTCCGAGGACATCCGGCGCGCTGGGCTATACCATGCAGATGCCGGAGGAGGAGCGTTTCCTCATGAAGAAGCCGGAAATGATGGAAGAACTGGTCACATTGCTGGGCGGCCGGGCTGCCGAGCAAGTCCGGTTTGGAGTCGTGACCACCGGCGCTTCCAATGATATCGAGAAAGCGACCGACCTGGCCCGGAAGATGGTCACCATGTACGGTATGTCCGATGAATTCGGCATGATGGGGCTTGAGATACCCGGAAGCCAGTATCTGGACGGCCGTCCGGTGAAGACCTGCGCGGACGACACCATGGTCAAAGCGGACGAAGTGGTCCGCCGTATGCTGGATGAAGCGTATAAAAAGGCGGTCAGCCTGCTGGAGGAGAATAAAGACGTGCTGGAACAGGCGTCTGACTTCCTTCTTCAGAAAGAGACGATCACCGGCAAGGAGTTCATGGACTTCCTTGAAGCGGCGGAGCAGTATAAAGCCCGTCAGGCGCTCAGTAAAACTGACGAAGAATAAAAAACAAGAACAGAGCCGCGGCGCGCCAGGGAATGTGGCGCGCCGCGGCTCTGTGATGCGATCCGGACCGGATCAGTGGAACTTTTCTTCGCAGTAGACGCAGCGATAAGTCCGGGTGTTTTTATCTGTCAGTTTAAATATCTGGGGCAGTTCCTGCTCAATGGAGCTGATGCAGCGGGGGTTTTTGCAGCGGATCACGTTGGTCACCGTCTGGGGCAGGGTCAGATTTTCTTTTTTGACGATCTTGCCGCCTTCGATGATGTTGACGGTGATATTGTCATCCACGAAGCCGAGGATGTCCAGGTTCAGATCCATTTTGCCCTGGATCTTGATGATGTCTTTTTTGCCCATCTTGCTGCTGGAAGCGTTCTTGATGATCGCCACCTGGCAGTCCAGTTTATCCAGTTTCAGATATTTGTATATATCCATGCTCTTTCCGGCCTGGATATGATCGATCACGTAACCTTCATCAATACCGCTTATACTTAACATGCTTCCACCTCCAAAAATTTCATGATCAGTGCCATACGGGCGTATACGCCGAACTGTGCCTGGCGGAAGTAAGCGGCCCGGGGATCCTTATCCACTTCAACGGAGATCTCGTTGACCCGGGGAAGGGGATGGAGCACCAGCATGTCGTCCTTCGCCAGTTTCATTTTGGCCGTATCCAATATATATTTATCTTTCAGACGGATATAGTCTTCTTCGTTGAAGAACCGTTCTTTCTGGACGCGGGTCATGTAAAGGATGTCCAGTTCCGGCATGGCTTCTTCCAGATTCTCTGTTTCCGTAAAGGCGATGGTGTTCTTCTGGAGGACTTCTTTGCGGATGTAGGCCGGGACGCGCAGTTCTTCAGGAGAGATGAGGACAAAGCGGATGCCTGTGTAGCGGACAAGGGCGCTGATGAGGGAGTGGACCGTACGGCCGAACTTCAGGTCGCCGCACAGGCCGATGGTCAGGTGATCCAGACGGCCTTTCAGGGAGTGGATCGTCAGAAGGTCGGTCAGGGTCTGGGTCGGATGCTGATGTCCGCCGTCGCCGGCGTTGATGACCGGTATAGAGGAATGAAGAGCCGCCACTAAAGCGGCGCCCTCTTTCGGATGGCGCATGGCCGCGATGTCCGCGTAGCAGGAGATGACGCGGATCGTATCGGCAACGCTTTCGCCTTTGGCCGCCGAGCTGTTGTCGCCGCTGGCGAAGCCAAGGACGCTGCCGCCCAGGTTGAGCATGGCGGCTTCAAAGCTTAAGCGGGTACGCGTGCTCGGTTCGTAAAAAAGTGTCGCCAGCTTTTTGCCATCGCATACATGGCTGTATTTCTTTGGATCCCTGGCGATATCTTCAGCCAGAGTCAGAATTTCTTCGGTTTCTTCAACAGAAAGATCTAATGGACTGATCAAATGTTTCATAGGCACCTCCAAATTTTTCTCTTTCCCTATCATAATACAAATCAGGGAAATATACCATAGATTTTTATCGAAAAATGCGGAAATAAATTTTCTGAATATTTGTACAAATATCGTTTGACAACCGGAACATCGGATGCTATTCTTAAGATGTAAACAATGATATGTCAAGCCTTTTTTTGGAGGAATGAAAAATGAAAGGTACAGTTAAGTGGTTCAACAACCAAAAAGGCTATGGCTTCATCTGCGATGAATCCGGCAATGATATCTTTGTGCATTACACCGGACTTAACATGGAAGGTTTTAAGACCATTGATGAAGGCCAGTCTGTGGAATTTGATGTCGTAAACGGGGCGAAAGGGCCTCAGGCAACGAATGTCACAAAATTATAATCAAAAAAGTCAATGTATGCCTTTTCAATCAATATACATTTTGAAATTCAGAAAGTCCGATTTTAAATATATATTTTGAAATAAGCAAAACACCTGAATGAGATTATCAGAAAGGAGCTGTCGAAGGATGGCTCCTTTTTGAATGATAAGACTTTGCGCCGGCGGACATTTCTGTTATACTGGGTAACGAAGTACGCGCGATGGGACGCGCGGCGGAAAGGACGGGATGGATCATGGCCCAGAAGCGGTTAAGGGAAGGGTACACAACGGGATGCTGCGCGGCGGCGGCTGTCCGGGCGTGCCTGGAATGGCAGATAAACGGACGCCGGCCCGAGTATGTGTCCATTGAACTTCCCGGCGGACAGATACGGACGCTTCCCGTTTTTTATGACGCGGACGGGAGCTGTCACGTCGTCAAGGACGCGGGGGACGATCCGGATGTGACCAACGGATGCTCGGTAAAAGCGTGGGTCCGCCTGGACGACGGCCCCGGGCCTGTCCGGTTTGCGGCCGGAGAAGGCGTTGGGACCGTGACGAGCCCGGGATTGCCTCTGCCTCCGGGTGAAGCGGCGGTCAATCCGGTGCCACGGCAGATGATCGCCCGTCAGATACGGGAACTGGCCGGAGACACGGGGGCGGAAGTGATCCTTTCCATACCGGGCGGGACGGAATTGGCGAAAAAG
>CALWEE010000200.1 GCA_944376975.1 uncultured Lachnospiraceae bacterium | reverse complement strand
ATGGCCCTGAAGCGGCCGTTTCCTTTATATTCCGGATAAATACCTATCGACGACTTGATGCCGCCGGTGGTGATGTTCACGTTATCGGCCAATTCCGTATAGCTATGTTCCTCCGTGTTCAGATTGCCGAGGAGCATGGACAACAGCCCCGCGTAAGGCACGTCCCGGTACGGCACCCGTTTCATGTCGAACAAAAGCTTCACATAGGCGATGCCTCTCGTTTCAATGGTATGGCTCAGCACAGGAATGCCGGCGGCCTTCGTTTCCCTGTTGTGATAGGGACGGCATGTTTTTTCTATATCCGATATCTTCAGCACCGGTATCTTTTCAATATCTTCCTTCCGATCCGGCTTTTCCTGGTACGCTTTCAGATCCGCGCAGGCTTTGACCACATCCGCCCGTTCTTTTTCGCTCATCCGGGCTTTTATGTCGGCCAGCCGTTTTGCCGTCCGCGCTTCCCGCGCTTCATTGAGCCCTTTTTGTGGATAAAGGACGAGAAGGGAACTGTGGGTATTATCCAGCATATACGTCTGGATCAGCGATTCAAAATAGTCCGTATCGGTCCGTTCTTTCAGTTTTTCAAAGGTTTCGCCGGCCTGTATATGGATAAACGGCTGTTCTTCGTCGTAAAGCCAGCTGTCCATCATCTGGAGGCCATACATAAGCCCTGCCGGATAACGGCCGAAATCTCCCTCCCTATACTTGAATTCATAATAGTTGACGGCCGCTTTCAGGCTGCGTTTCGGGATGCCTTCCCGGACCAGCCGGGATAACGTATCTTTGATCACCTGAAGAAAACGATCTTTATCCGACGCTTCCGCGTTCTTGACGATGATCGACAGGTACGGCTGCAAAACACCATTGTCGTATTCGCCGAACACATCCTGTCCGATCCCGCTTTCGATCAGCGCCTTTTTCAGTACCGCGCCCGGTGAACTCATAAGTACATATTCAAGGACCTGCATAGCCAGATACAATTCCCGGTCAAGACTTGTCCCAATGACCATATTGTAGCTGAGGTACGTATTCTTTTCCACGCTTTCTTCCGCCGAAATGGCGTACGGGGCCTCTACGCCGCGCGTCTGTCCGAAACCTTTCTGCATATGGATACGGGAATCCACTTCCGTCTTGTCGAAACGGGACAGATACGCCCGGTCGATAAAGACGAGTTTTTCTTCCACATCCATATCGCCGTACAGGTAAAGCCAGGCGTTGGACGGATGGTAATATCGGCGGTGAAAGTCCAAAAACGCCTCATAGCTCAGATTGGGAATATCTTCCGGATCGCCGCCGGATTCCACGCCGTAAGTCGTATCCGGGAAAAGGGTCTCCGTGATCTTCCGATATAAGATCTGCTCCGGAGACGAAAAAGCGCCTTTCATTTCATTATAAACAACGCCGTTGTATTTCAATTCCCCTTCCGGGTCATCCAGCTCATAATGCCAGCCTTCCTGCATAAAGATCTCTTTATATTTATAAATATTGGGATAAAAGACCGCGTCCAGATAAATGTGCATCAGATTCTGGAAATCCGCGTCGTTGCAGCTTGCCACCGGGTAGACCGTTTTATCCGGATAGGTCATGGCGTTTAAAAACGTGTTCAGGGACCCTTTGACCAGTTCCACAAAAGGATCTTTCACCGGAAAATCGCGGGAACCGCAGAGCACCGAATGTTCCAGTATATGGGCCACGCCGGTACTGTCCGAAGGCGGCGTCCGAAACGCGATATGAAAGACTTTGTTCGGGTCGTCATTGGACAGCACGGCGACGCGCGCCCCGCTTTTTTTATGCTTTAATAAAACAGCCCGCGACTTCAGCTCCTCGATGCCGCTGTCGCGTATAACCGTATATGCCTCGGGAATACGGATATCTGTCATGATCATTCCCCTTTCTTTAACCGTCCGGCCCGTATTGGACCGGCCTTTCTCAAACACTATACTCTATATTTTGCGGAAAGTCTATTCACTTTTATTCGCTTTTATCCATATCGACACATCTTTTTTGAACGTTTTCCAGGCGTCTTCGTTTTCCACAAAGTATTTCGGACATATTTTCCCGGTTATATCGTAATGACGGATAACGTCTTCCGGAGAGACATCCAGATAAACGCACAGCCAGCCTGTCAGGCAGACGAGGGAATTGTACGTCTCATCCGTAAATCTTCCGCTGGCATCCGGATGGCAGACTTCTATGGATACGGTATCCATATTCCTTTCATTTGAGCAATAAGCCACCTCTGTCGTGGGAACGCACTGGAGGATCTCACCTTCCAGGCCGATGATAAACTGGCTGCTGGCATAGGTATCGCCTGAGTTTTTCAACCCTTCAAAATAAGCCCTGTTTTCCGCGGCGGTCGTCCCGGGATTGCCCACATAATGGATGACGATGCCTTGGATCGTCTCTGTCGGCGTGCAGGGTCTGGAATATTCATTGGGCGTTAAAAGATCTACTTTGATCGGCGGACGGCCGTCGTCGTAAGCCGGATCCACGTAAGAATACGGGGATACCGGCGGGAACATGATGTTTTTTATAAGAAGGCATATGGCTGACAGGAGCACAACGATAAGACCGACAAACACGATCAGATGTTTCCTGTCGATCACGTAAGGACCATATACGCTTTTTCTTCCATCCTTTTTCTTTTGAACCATCATAAACTGTCCTCACAAAAAACAAGGTGCTGCCGTCTGACAACACCTGTTTATGCTTTTTATTTATCTTATGTGAAACGTCGTGCTGCCGTGATCAGTCCACGCTGTAATTCGGCGCCTCTTTTGTGATCTGTATATCATGCGGATGGCTCTCTCTCAGGGCTGCCGCCGATATCTTGATGAAACGGCCGTTTTCTTTAAGTTCCTCTATGGTCTTCGCTCCACAGTATCCCATACCGGCTCTCAAGCCGCCCACCAGCTGGAATACCGTATCTTCCACGAGGCCTTTGTAAGCCACACGGCCTTCAACACCTTCCGGAACAAGTTTTTTCGCGTCGGACTGGAAATAACGGTCCTTGCTTCCGTTCTCCATGGCGGCGATCGAACCCATGCCGCGGTAAACCTTATATTTTCTTCCCTGGTACAGTTCAAAATCTCCCGGGCTCTCGTCGCAGCCGGCGAACATGCTGCCCATCATACATACGTTGGCGCCCGCGGCGATGGACTTGGTCACATCTCCGGAATATTTGATGCCGCCGTCGGCTATGATCGGGATACCGTAATCTTTCGCCACAGAATAAGCGTCCATGATCGCGCTGATCTGCGGCACGCCGATGCCGGCCACCACACGGGTCGTACAGATGGACCCCGGACCGATACCCACCTTTACGGCGTCCACTCCCGCTTCGATGAGCGCGCGGGTCGCGTCCGCTGTCGCCACGTTGCCCGCGATCAGCTGAAGGTCCGGAAAAGCTTCTTTGACCATGCGCACGGTGCGCAGCACATTGGCGGAATGGCCATGGGCCGTATCAATGACGATCACATCCACTTTCGCTTTGACAAGGGCAGCCACCCGGTCCAGTATATCTGCC
>CALWEE010000199.1 GCA_944376975.1 uncultured Lachnospiraceae bacterium | reverse complement strand
TTTTATGATGAGCTGGAAAACGATATACGCGCCATCATACCTGGACAGTGTATCCTGACGTCCGATCATCTGCTGATCCCGGTCAAAGGCAGCGAAAGCGCCCGCGTGCTTGCCCGGGACGAGATCTTAGGATGTTTTCGGGGTGACGCCCGGACGGGTGAAAAAACGGCGACAGAGATGAAACTGGTCTTTTATGACAAAAAGTTCAGATGTTATGTGTGCGAGATCAAAAGCAGAAACCATGTGGAAAAAGTGGAAGCGTTATATCAGACCATCTGCGAGGAGCAGCCATGGATATATTTCCGGGATTATGACGCGTTTCTCGCCGAAAGCCGCAAAAAGAGCCATCGGCGCGCTCTTTTGAAAGAATTTGAGACCCGGAAGGAAAAATGTCTGACCGGATACAGCGGCGAACAGGCTGCCCAGGAGGAACTGGAAGCCATGGCCAAAGAGACGCAGCAGCAGTTAAACGCGGAACATATCAAGAAACGTTGGTTTTCCGGAAAATCCAAATAGGTCGAATGCCATATGGGCCAGCCGGGCGAGGGCTTTTGTGTCTTTCGCGAAGTTTTTTTCCGGACGGAAATACGTAAAACACTGTTCTTTCGTCGCGGGCACGCGGCGGGAACGGTCCACGTAAGCGGCCATGGACTTGTGGATGGCGTAGCCTTCTTCCGTCAGAAAACAGTAATCTTTCCAGTTGGGGTAATAGTAGCGTATGCCTTCCGCGTACAGAGGAAAGGTCAGGCGCGCCTGTATGCCTTCGCCTTGAAAGTCGATGCCGTACAGGCTGTAAGCCGCGGGCACGGGAAAGGCTTCCAACGCCTCCAGGCTCAGCGTGAGGGTATCGGGCCCGGATCGTACATCCAACGGCGAAAACGCGCCGTTAAAAAAGTCGATATAGGCGACGGCGGAAAAAACCCGGACGGTGCCGCGCAGATCGTCCAGATTGTGGAGATATAAAAGATCCAGTACAGCTGGGTCTTTTGTCTGTTTCCAGAGAAAGAACCGGCGGATAAGTTCCTTTCCGTCCAGTTTGTCCCGGCGTTTATAACCTAAAAAGGCTTCCATGGATCGGAGCTTGAAGTTTTTCAGGGGAAAAAGCGGGCGCAGGGGCGACAGTTCCCGGTACAGGTCCACGATCTGGAACGGCTCAAAAGAAAAGTCCAGCCCCAGCCGGGCGCAGCGTTTTTCGATGAAAGGCACATCGAAGGAGCGGCCGTTATAGACATAAAGGACGGCGGGACGCCTTTTGGCGAGAAGGTCAAAGAAGGCCGTCAGCAGGCGGCGTTCCCCTTCGACGGAAAGATCGTCCTCGATCCACTGACAGGCGGTCTGGGTATTTTCGTCCCTCCAGGCCGCGCCGATCATGAACACGACAGAAGACGCGGGCGACAGCCCGGTGGTCTCAATGTCAAAAAAGACGGCTTCCCGGGTCAAAGGCGCGAGGCGGGATGGGAAAAGGGGATCTGTAAAACGGTCTTCTTTATATGAAAGCATGGCAACCTCCTGTTTACTATGGACGGATCTCTTATTTGTTTATTATAGATATGAAAAATTGATTTTTCAACAAAAATCGTGTATAGTAAAATCAATGTCCATATATGAGGTGAACTCTATGATCGAGTTTTTAAGATCTCAGGATATCTATCATCTGCTGGGATTTTTTATCATTTACAGCTTTGCCGGATGGGTGTGGGAAAGCGGATACTGTTCTTTGAAAGAAAGAAAACTTATAAACCGGGGGTTCCTCAACGGGCCTTTCCTGCCGCTTTACGGGTGCGGCGCGGTAAGCGTCTATCTTTTGCTGTATCCTTACAGGGATCAGTGGATCGCCGTATACGCGGGCGGCGCCCTGACGGCCACGCTGCTGGAATACGTAACGTCCTGGCTCATGGAACGGTTTTTTGACGCCAACTGGTGGGATTACAGCCGGGAAAAGTTCAATATACATGGAAGGATATGCCTGCGGGCCTCCCTTTTGTGGGGCGTTTTTTCCCTGGCGCTGATCCGGGTCGTCCATCCGGCGGTGGCCGTTTTCCTGGACAGTCTTCCGGAGGGACCTGTACGGGTGGCGGAGATGGTCTTTGTCATCGTGTTTGCCGCCGATCTGGCAGCCACAGTCGCCGCGTCCATCGATATCAAGAAAGCGCTCCGGAAGATGGAAGGTATCCGTCTGGAGCTGGCTTCTTATCTGGAAGGCCATCCTTTGGCCGGGCAGTTCCAGAACGTGATGGTCCCGGACATACTCAAGAGCCTGAAAGAACAGTGGGATGACCTGAAAAAATATCTGCCGTCCGTCCCGTCAAAAGGCGTGATCAGTGAATACCGGCAGGAACTGGAAAACAAAGTCGCCGAGCTGCTGCGCAGTTATGAAAAGCTGGCGCGGATCCATCAGCGGATCACGAAACGGTATTTTAAGGCGTATCCCCATTTCCGGTCCCGCCGCCACAGCCGTTCGCTCCAGGATCTGAAGGATTATATTGAAGATCGGAGAAAAGAAAAATGATACGATATATAAAAGGAACATTGGAAGAAGCAGGGACCGACCATATCGTGGTGGAAAATCACGGGATCGGATATCTGGTGAGCGTACCGGCTTCCGTGGCCGCACAGCTTCCGCCGGCGGGCGGTTCGGTCAAGATCTACACCTATCTTTACATCCGTGAAGACCTGATGGAATTATACGGGTTCCTGACAAAGGACGACCTGAACATATTCCAGCTTTTGATCCGGGTCAACGGCATCGGACCGAAGGGGGCCTTGGCGATCCTGTCCACCGTTTCCGCGGACGATCTGCGTCTGGCGGTCATGACCGGCGATGAGAAGACCATCGCGAAGGCGCCGGGCGTAGGCAAAAAGACGGCGCAGAAACTGATCATCGAGCTGAAGGACAAAATGAAACTGGAAGATATGTATGACGACGCGCAGGCTTTCGCCCCCAGCGCGGGCGGGGCCGCGGACGCGGCTCAGGAAGCCGTCCTCGCGCTCACGGCTTTAGGCTACTCCGACTCGGAAGCTTTGGCCGCCGTGCGGAGGGTCAAAGTGACGGAAGGCATGGACAGTGAAGATGTGCTTAAACTGGCATTGAAGGAAATGCTGGCATTTTAAACAGGGGAACGGACGGAAAGAATATGAACAAACGGATCATCACAACGGAATTTATCGAAGAAGATATCAAAACGGAGAATCGGCTGAGGCCGGAAAGGCTGAACGATTATATCGGACAGTCCCGGATCAAGGAGATCCTCCATGTTTATATCGAAGCGGCAAAACAGCGGGATGAAGCGCTGGATCACGTGCTTTTTTACGGACCGCCGGGACTTGGGAAGACGACCCTCGCCGGCATCATCGCCCATGAGATGGGCGTTCATATGAAGGTCACTTCAGGCCCTGCCATAGAGCGCCCCGGCGAGATCGCGGCCATCTTGAACAGCCTGTCCGCGGGGGACGTGCTGTTTATCGACGAGATACACCGGCTGAACCGGCAGGTGGAAGAAGTGCTTTATCCGGCCATGGAAGATTTCGCCATAGATAT
>CALWEE010000198.1 GCA_944376975.1 uncultured Lachnospiraceae bacterium | reverse complement strand
GGCGAAGGCTGGCTGGATCTGGATGAATTGAAAGCACTTGTGGGGGAATAAGATGTTAAAACTGCGGATCAATCCGATTGTTGCAAAGGATTTGAAGAACATCCGGGATTATATTGCCGAAGACAACGAGGAATATGCTGCGAAGACGATAAAAGAGATTTATGGTAAATTTGAAAATCTTCAGATGTTTCCTGGAATGGGGGCGGATCTCTCCAAACGGGTCAGCTTTCGGACAGATTATAAATATGCGATATGGGAAGATTATGTGATTATCTACAAGGTTAGTAACGAATATGTAGAGATTTATCGTGTAGTTAACCGATATCAGGACATTATGAGAATCTTTGATTGATAACAGAAATGTGATAACAAATTGATAACACCGTTCAGTACAGCCTATGGATTTAGGACAGTTGAACACATATAAAACCAAATAGAACCATAATGCCAATACTAAAAAGTATAGTAACAAAATTTTATTTGCGAGTTCGAGTAACAGACAGAACCCCGGAGATGCTGATAAAATGGGCATTTCCGGGGTTGATTTATGTCCTTTGGCTCTAAAAGGACTCTAATTGTTTTTGGTGCAGTTATTGTCGGAATAATAGCGGAAGGCTTTTACGATATATTCGCTGCTTCCTGTACCATGTTTTGTGTCAAATACTTTGCTTAGATAATCATTAGAATAAGTGTCGATCATCATCCGGCAATAACTTTGTGGGTTTTCCGTTTTTGTTTATGTACAACATTCTATCAACGATGTTTAATTCCATAGGCGAATCAAAAATTCCACTGGGACTTTTGATATTTTCGTCAATCTTAAATATCTTTATGGATCTTTGGATGGTGGCCGGTCTTGGCCTTGGCGTGTTCGGCGCGGCGCTTGCGACCTTGATCGCGCAAGGCATTTCGGCCGTATTTTCACTTTTGATCTTTTTTCATCGGATGCGGCGATATAAAAGTCACTTTGACTGGTTCGACCGGCAGGAGTTACATTTCATGTTTCAGATTGCTGTACCTTCGGTTCTTCAGCAGTCTACAGTGTCTATCGGCATGATGATCGTTCAGGCAGTTGTAAATCCTTTCGGCACACAGGCGCTCGCGGGGTATTCGGCAACGATGCGGGTAGAGAATGTTTTTTCCCTGATCTTTGTATCCATTGGCAATGCGGTTTCGCCATATGTTTCCCAGAATCTTGGCGCGAGCAAACCCCAGCGTATCAAAAATGGCTACAAAGCCGCGTTGGTGTTGGACGTGTGCTTCGCGGCGCTTGCCTTCATCGTTATTGAAACACTGCATACACAAATTTCTTCGCTATTTCTCGGTAAAGACGGAACAGCCCTGGCATATCAGGTATCCGGGGATTATATGAGATGGCTTGGTTATTTCTTCATCTTTATGGGAATCAAAATGGCAACCGATGGAGTCCTTCGCGGTCTTGGGATCATGCGTCCGTTCCTCATCGCAAATATGGTAAACCTGGCGATCCGTCTGTCCGTTGCTTTGATCTTCGCGCCGCGTTTTGGCATTGCGTTTGTCTGGCTTGCTGTACCAGCTGGTTGGTTTGTGAACTTTTTAATATCCTATATGGCTCTCAGGAGATCATGGCCCACTGATAAAGTGGTACCATCTCGATGACTTAAAGCAATTTACAAGGAGAGTGTACGTTAAATGTGATAAAATACAATATAGAAAGACCATCCCTCAAATATCTGGAGGTATCCCTATGAAAAAGACCTTTCACATTTTAAGCGCCATATTGAGCCTGGCGCTCGCCGTTCTCGGCGTATGTCTTATCGTATTCCGGGATCAGCCGGAACAGGACGCCCGGACCATGTATATGTTCATAGGCTTTGTCCAGACGGCCATGGGCCTGATCGCGTTTCTGATCGGCGCGCTGCTTCCTGAAAAAGCCGTAAAGATGTCCGACAGGACAAAGAAGATCATGCGGGTCATCGTGATCCTCTCCATGTTGGGCGGAAAGGGGTCAGGGGGCGCCGCGTATAATACGCTGAACGGCGATGTGACGCTGCAGCGGTTCTGGGAGCCGGCCTGGCCTGTGGCCTGGCTGATGCTGGAGGGCATGCTGCTGTGGTTTTATCCGGCGTCCGGGCTTCTTGGCGTGCTGGTTGCCGTGTCGGTGACGCTGCTTTTTGGGCTCATCGCGAGCGCGTTTGGCTGGAGCGTCATGTACAGGAAGGAAACAGGTACTCTTAAATGGTATAATGTCCTGGGGCCGACTCTGTTCATCCTTCTCCTGTTCGGCCTGATATTTCTCATCACGTTCATCACTCAGGTCCGGCGGGGGTCTGCGCTTTCCGAAAAGGTGGCCGACGCGCGAACGCGGATCGAGCGCGCGCTGGAAGATTATGAAGAAGGCAGTTACGATGAAGCGGCTGCCGATATGTCCCGGATGACGATCGAAGATGTGATCGGTATGCTGAAAAACGATATTGGCGGAGATATCTATTATTGCTGGGTCCCGGGCGATGGCGACGCGATGAGCCTGACGGCCTGGAATGACGCGGATGATAACGTGTATGTCTATCAGTTTACAAAAGACGGCGATACATACATCCTGAATAACGGATTTATCTCGTCTTCTCTTACGAAAGACGATGTGGAAGGAAAAGAACAGGGCGTGGTCCCTGCCGGATAACGTGACATGCGCGCCGCCTATACCTTCCGGACGCGAAAGGATTTACGGCTTCCTCGTTTTGTGATATCCTTACTGTACATGTTCAAAAGAGGAGACATCATGTTATGGAAAAGAAATCCAATCATTTTTCAGGACAGCTTCTGGACGTGATGGACTATGTCAGCAACAGCGTGATGATGCCGTTCATTGCCCTTCTTTCCACCTTGCTGATCGGCTGGATCACCACGCCGAAGTTTGTCATCGATGAGATGGAGCGCAACGGCGAGACCTTCCGGAGAAGGCATATCTATACGGTCATGATCCGATATATCACGCCGGTGTTGATGCTCATCCTCTTTTTACAGTCCACAGGGATCTTATTCTGAGACATACCGGAACAGGGCAGAAAGGAAGAAAGAAGATGGAGGAACGGTTTGTATTCCGGGATATCCGTCCGGAGGAGGCGGTCATCGCGGCGCGGGTGGAGGCTCGGTGCTTTCCGCCCAATGAAGCCTGTACCGAAGGGATCATGAAAGCGCGGGCGGCTGTGGCGGCGGATACGTTTTTAACTGTCTGGGACCGGGAAACCGGCAAGATGGCCGGCTTTATAAACGGGTTGGCCACAGATGAAACGACATTGCGGGATGAATTTTTCAAAGACGCCGGGCTGCACGATCCGGACGGGAAACACGTCATGATCATGGGAGTAGCCGTCCTTCCGGAATATCGGGAGCGGGGCCTGGCGAAAGCCCTTATGGCCGAATATCTTGGCAGGGAAGCCCGGAGGGGCAGGACGATGGTCGTCTTGACCTGCCTGGAAGAAAAGGTTCCCATGTATGAGAAATGGGTTTTGCCGACAGAGGCATGTCCGACTCCGCCTGGGGCGGAGAACAGTGGCATGAGATGC
>CALWEE010000197.1 GCA_944376975.1 uncultured Lachnospiraceae bacterium | reverse complement strand
AAGATATACTTATATCCCACGTCCATCAGTTCATGGATGAACGCTTCCGCCACATAGGTCTTGCCGCAGCCGGAAAGTCCTATGAACAGGAACGATTTCTGCCGGGGCTGCCGCAGCCGTTTCGCGATGCCGTCCCGTTTCATCCGTTTTAAGCTACCGGTCAGAAGTGTTTTCACATCTTCCATACCGGCCACGTCGTCAAAGGAATGGGCCGGCTGCTTTCTGAACCACCGGGCCATTTCCTCCGCCGAAGGCACATTTCCCGTCTCCGATACCGGATCGGCGTTTTCTTTTTCCGATTTCCCCGAAGGCGGGGCCGTTTCCTTCTTTTCCCCGGTCTTTCCCTGCATCTTTTCCCATAACCCGGGATCGATGATCCGGACGATGGCGCGGATGCGCTGGTTCAGCTCCTGGAGTTTCCTTTGCTGATACCGTCTTTCCTCTCCGCTGCTGATCTGGGCCATCTCATAGCGCAGCTCCGCCGCTTTCTGGAGATACACACATTCTTCTTTGGAATGGGTATAATCCCGCAGGGCGTAGATATCGTCGGCTTTCTGCATGTAAGAACCGCAGAGGGCTTCTTTTGAACGCATTTTATCAAGATACGTTTTTTCCATGGTCCTAACCTCCTCTTTTCCCGTCCGCGTCAGGCGTCCCTGACCATATTGCCCACTATCTCGCGAATGGATTCCAGGTCGCTGTACAGGCTTTCATCCGGGTTTCCTTTCAACGAATCGTCCGTTTCCGCCTGGGCCATATAGGCTTGGCTGTATGCCACCGCCTCGTGGACGTCCACTTTAATGGAATCCTCCTGGTCAAGGCAGTCGTCCACCGAATCGCCCCGGGCCAGCCGTTCCAACACGTCGTCGTCCACCAGCACATCGATGGGCTGGGCGAACAGGGACGCCAGCCTGCCGTCTTCTTCCTGAGCCGCCGCCACCTGGGCCGCCCGTTTTTTCAGGTTCCGTCCGCCGACTTTCGCCGTCTTTCCATAAGCGGTGTTCAGCATGTTCAGCACGGTATCCATTTCATTCATCGCCTCCCGCAAAGCTTCCACCGTGGAAACATAGTGGAGCTGTTCCCTGGCTGCCCGGACGATGGAAAGGGCGTAATAGGCGTTTTTCAGCTTCGCCTCTGCCCGGGCGTCTTCCTTTCGGTTGTTCCTGGCCGCCCGGACCCTTTCTGTTTCCATGCGGATCATCTGCCGGTAACGTTTCTCCAGTCCGCTTAATCGCACGCCTGTCTCGGCCAGTTTCTCCGGAGACAGACTGTTTTCTTTCCTGAAAAAAGATCTGTCTTTGATCCAATCTGCCATCTTCATCGCATCCGACCTCCTAATCATTCAAAAGGGACGCCCGCGCGTTCCCCTGGTCCTGTTTATTTGCCCTTTCCTGTTCGATCGCCTGCCGGCGCTTTTCGGCCTCCTGGTCTTCTTTGATCTGCCGGTCGATCTCCCGCTCGATCTTCTCGAAATCGTCCAGCGCCGAAGCCGCGAAGTTTTTGATCTTATCCGAGCTGAAGACTTCTTCCACCGCGTGGACGAACCGGTCGATGGTATCCTGTATCTGGCCGATGGTCTCGCCCTGGCGCACAAGGCTCTTTAAGCTCTCGTCCGCCATCTCTTCCAGGCGTTCTTTCAATGTCTGGGAAATATCTTCGTGCATGACCATGAGCTGTTCTTCCGCTTCTTTCAGGGCGTCCCGCATCTGGTTCATTTCAAGGCGGGTTATCTCAAGCTTCCGTTTGGCGCTCTCTACCTGGCGGTAAAAGTTATCCGCTTCCCGGAACTTTCGGGCCAGTTCCAGCACTTCCAGACGGACGATCTTTTCCATATCGCCGCCGGAAGCGTAGATCTCCTCCACCCGGTCCGGATACAGTTCTTTCTCCCGCCGTATGTCCCGGATGACCTGATTGGCTTTCGGCGCTTCTTTTTTGATCGCTTCCGTCATCTTTTCAACGGAATGTTCCCTGTCGTCGATGCTCTCGGCGATCTCCACCAGCATGATATACTTTTCCAGCCGTTCTTCCCGTCCGGCCAGTATCTTTTCGCTGTTTTTTTCTTCTCCGGAAAGCAAAGGCTCATGGCCTTTCCCGATGCCGTAAAGCAGCGCCTGGACGATATATCGGGCTGTGCTGGACCGGCCTTTACGGACGGCTCTTTCCAGCCGGTCCGCCAGATCGATCATCTTCCGGTCCATGGACCGGGTATCCAAAGCCGAAGCGGGCGCTGTATCCATCTGGCCCGCCAGGACCTTGACGATCATGGCGTACCGGTCCAGATCGGTCTTTTCGATCTTTCCCGTCGGATCCCTGAAACTTAAACTGTCCAGGCGGTTTTTCAGTTCTTCGGACGCCTGGCGCACATCGGCCACTTTTCGTTTCTGGGCATTCTGACTGTATTCCGGCGCCTTTTTGACGCCGGGAAGCCAGTCTTTCAGTTGTCTGACTTTGACCGCGAATTCATTTTTCATCTGTCATCCCTCCTACATGGCTTTCTTCTCTGAGGGCGTTAAGCCTGTGCTGTATCCGTCCGATCTCCCGTTCGGGATCCGCCAGCCAGTCGCCGCTCCAGATACGCATGCCGTTCCATCCTCTTTCTTCCAGCATCTTCTGCCGTCCCACTTCCCTGTCGTAAACGGACATGTCCGGTCTTTTCCCTGTGCCTTCCGTCATGATCCCGAGGATATAGCGTCCCGATCCGTCCGGATCCAGGACGGCCACATCCACTTTCAGTTCCGAACGGCCCACATTGCATACCGTTTTATAACCTTTCCGCTCCAGCGCCTCCTGTATCTTTTCCTGAAGGCCGCTCACACAGGCCGCCTCCGACTCGTCAGATACAAGGGGTTCTCCGAAGGCATAGGCTAAAAACGCTTTCAGGTCCGCCACGCCTCTGGGCGTTTTCCTGTCTGTGGTCAGCTGTCCGGGATCTAAAGACGCGAACAGGATCATCTCGTCTTTTGCCCGGGTGATGGCCACGTTCAGCCGCCGCCAGCCGCCGATCCGGCCGAGGGGGCCAAAGGTCATGGCGATCCTGCCGTTTTGGTCCGGTCCGTATCCGACGGAAAACATGATCACATCCCGCTCGTCTCCCTGGACCGTTTCCAGATTCCGGATAAAAAGGGGCGCGCCTTTTTCTTCCATGCTATCCAGGGCTTTCGCGAAGGCCGCGTCTTCCTGGGCCCGTTTTTCGACCATCCTGCGGATCAGCTCCTGCTGCCTCTGGTTAAACGTGATGATACCGTAACTGCGTTCATCACCTTCCCGGAACCGCCCCTCAAGGAAATCGACCAGCGCCTGGGCTTCTATCCGGTTCGTCATGCTTTTCCCCCGGTCGTACACGCCGGGGACCCGTACCGCTTTCACGCGGGATTCCCGGTCGTCTGCCGACGGGAAGGTGATCATGCGTCCGCCGTAATACCTCTGGTTGGAAAAGGCGATCAGGCTTTCATGCCGGCTCCGGTAATGCCATTCCAGCTCATATTCCGGAAGGCCCAGGGCGATGAACTCTTTTAACACGCTTTCCTGGTCTTCATCCAGGACCGGTACCCGCTCGTCTGATCGTTCGCTT
>CALWEE010000196.1 GCA_944376975.1 uncultured Lachnospiraceae bacterium | reverse complement strand
GACTTCGGCCCAGATCCGCCCGGAAACGGATACCTCGGACACGCCGGCTCTTATCCCTGTCCCTTATCACAGCCAGATCGATACCCTTCCCACCGGATGTGAGACTTTGAGCGCTTATATGCTGCTCGACTATTATGGCTGCGCGCCCTCTCTGGATTCGCTGACCGCCGCTCTTGAAACGGCGGATTTCGCCCTGCTGCCCGATGGCACGCTGTGCGCTCCGTCTCCCGACGACGCTTATATCGGCGATCCCCGGGAAGACTCCGGCTACGGCTGCTACCCGCCGGTCATCGTCCGCCTGCTTTCCCAATATCTGCCCGAATCTCTTTGGGCCGAGGATCTGACCGGCATGTCCATGGAAGAACTGGCCGGCAGCTATATCGATCGGGGCGAACCCGTCCTTGTATGGACGACCATAGATATGAAAGAAGCTTATCCTTCCACCACATGGGCCCTCATTGACGATGACGGCCGGCCCACCGGTGAAAGTTTTACCTGGATGTCCAATGAGCACTGCATGGTGTTCATTGGTTATGACGAAGATCTTTACTATTTCAACGACCCGCTGAAGCCCGACGGCCCCACCGCCTATGACCGGGATCTGTTTGAAGACCGTTACGCGTCCATGGGCATGCGCTGCGTAGCGGTAGGAGGTACGGCAAATGAATGATATCGAAGCCTTTATCTCGGAGCATCCAAATGGAAGCTTCACCCAATCCGAAGCCTGGGAGCGTGTAAAGTGTCATTTTACCCACGAAACACTGTCCATTCATGATAAAAACGGAACGATCAACGGGGCCGCGCGCATCCATATCCGCCGCGTCCCGCTGCTTGGCGGAACGGTCTTTTACGCGCCCCGTGGATATGTCTGTGATTTCCACGACGCGGCGGCCGTCCGGAGACTGACGGAAAAAGCCGTCCATCTGGCCAGGGCCTACCGCGCCTGCATGCTGAAGATCGACCCGATGATCGAAAGCGACGACTCCCAGGCGATCCAAAATCTGATCGACGCCGGTTTTACATACGCCGCTGAAAAAAACGGCTACGATACCGTCCAATGCCGGAACAATTATGTTCTGGACATCAAAGGCAAGACCGAAGACGCGATCTTTTCCGCTTTTCACAGAAAATACCGCTATAACATCCGTCTGGCCCTCCGTCACGGTCTGCGATGCGTCCCGTGCGGGCCGGACATGCTGGATGCTTTCTACGACCTGAGCAAAGAAACCGCCCGGCGGGACGGTTTCTCTCTGCGTTCCAGGCAGTATTTCAAACGGATGTATCGGGAACTGGGCGACGCCTGCCGGCTTTTCGTCTGTTTCCACGGCGACCGGCCCCTTTCCGCCGCCCTCCTTGTCACCTATGCCAAAAAAAGCTGCTATGTCTACGGCGCTTCCTCATCTTCCCATCGGGAACTTATGCCCAACTATCTGATGCAATGGGAAATGATCCGCTACGCCATCGCCATGAAAAGCGATCTTTATGACTTTCAGGGGATCCCCTATTACTGGGATATCACCCATCCCAATTACGGCGTGTACCGGTTTAAAAAAGGCTTCGGCGGACGCGTGGTAGATTATGCCGGCGAATTCGACCTGGTGTTTTCTCCGGCGAAACGGGCTGTTTTAAACAAAGGCCTGGCCCTGTTGGGACATAAGCCCCTGTGATCATTCCGTCACCAGCTCCGCCTCCGGGAAGAAATACGAAAGGACTTCTTCATACGTTTTTCCCGCGGCTGTCATGGCCCAGGCGCCGTTCTGGCTCATGCCCGTACCGTGACCGTAGCCGCCGCCCCGGATAAAATAGCCGGTCACTTCGCCGGCTCCATCGTAGACCGGTTCCATATAAAAATATCCGCTTGGGAGCAGGGACATGCCGCTCCTTTCATCCCCGTCCTGAAGGACGACCACCCGGTTTGCCGGCGACAGGACCGAACGTATGCGGTACTCACCGTATATCTCCATCCGGCCCGCGTCGCCTTCCAGGACGATCGACCGCAAAAGCCCGCTTTCCGCCCGTTCGCCCGTGGATACGGCTTTCAGCTCGCCGATCTGGGCTGTTTGTTCCTGGGTCAGGCAGGCCTTAATATCATCCAGCTTTAGGGTCACCTGCCATCGGAACCAGGGCATATCCTGTTCAAAATAACCGTATGCCTCCTCATTGTCTATAAAGGTTTTAAAATCGTCCGCTTCCTGAAGATCCAGATCGATCGCCGCGTCGCTTAAAAAGCGGCCGTCTCCGGAAGATACGGACGTGTCGCCCGCTCCTTCGCACCAGACATCCGCCGCGTCGGAAGTATGTCCGCATGAGGTGGAAAAAAAGTAGACCGGCACCAGGCTGCCGTCCCTTTCCAGAACCTGACCGGATGTTTCCGAAACCGCTTCGATAGAGGCTTCTGTCTCCAACGTATTATTATATACCTGACTGGATACCGTATCGTCCACATGGGCGTCAAAGCCGTTGAACGTATCGTCCAAATGGGCTCTCGCGTAAGTCCGGGCGCATACAGCCTGGACTTTCAGCGCCTCTGTTCCATAGTCCGACGGCATTTCGCTGGGCACGACACCGTAAAGATATTCTTCCAGACGCACTTCATTGATCACGGCGATGCCGTCCTGGACCCGGGAAAGTTCGATCGTCCCCCGGTAAGCGGGCGTCCCGCAGGCCCGTTCCATGGAAAGCATCTGTATCTTGCCTTCACCCGAACCGGAAACGACCGTGACGCGTCCATCCGACAGCCGGGGATCGTCCGCCCATACCGACCATTCTTCGCCCGCCTGTTTTTTCTCGACCTGCGTATCGCTTCTCACCCAATAATCTTCATCGCAGGTCAACGCCACATATTCATGGATATGATCCGTGTCGCTGTCATCGTGGAGAAGGACGCGGATAGACTCCTGAGCCCGATCCTGCCAGATCACGCCGCATATGGTCCCCTCTTCCAGCACGAATTCACAGGTGAGGGTCCCGTCCGCCTTCAATTCTTCCCGGGAAATGACCCGTGGTTTTGGATGGATCTGATAAATGACCAGATCTTCCGCCACCGGTATCTCCCCATAGCCTTCCAATGTCATGGTATTTTCCCCTATCTGATCCAGCCGCGCCCGGATGTGATCCGGCTTGACGCGTATGCTTTTCAAAACCCCGTCTTCAAACAGGGCGTCCCCCATCTGCCCGTCTGTTTCCTCCAGAAGCTCCATCCCCATATTCAGGCTCAGGGTATAGCCCTGGGTAAAAATATCCAGCGTCTCCTTGCCGCCGGCGATCCACACGTTTTCCAGCGCCGCTTCCCCGCTCTCCTCCCCCGCTACGCACAGTATTTCGTCATCCCGCATCCATGCTGTCACATTTTTATACAGATACCTGTCCACCGCAAGGCCTTCATAACCCTTCAGCCCGTCGTCCGACAGCAGCTGCCAGTCTTCCAGGCCGGACATATTGGCCGCCGTTCCCACGATCATCAACGAACGGACGGTCACCTGGCTGTTCTGGACGCAGAGCAGCCGAAAGACTTCCAGCCACCGGCGCCGGGGCACCATGGCGTCTTTCTGGACAAAATCCATGGAAAAGCTGAGATTTTCAC
>CALWEE010000195.1 GCA_944376975.1 uncultured Lachnospiraceae bacterium | reverse complement strand
TGGTCAGGTGGTTCGCGAAAGAGTACGCCTGGCTGAAAGATGACCCGGCGGTGGAAGTCCTTTTTGAAAATACGGATTTCGGCGTGGGCGACTGAAAAGTCGTCAATAGACGGACATCTGTCCTGTTTACAGAGACATGAAATTATGATATCCTTATACTGGAAATGAAGAAATAAACAAAGAGAGGTAAACGATATGGATATGACATACAGAAGTACACGGGGACATGGCGGCGAAGTGACGGCGTCCATGGCCATCTTGAAAGGGCTGGCCGATGACGGCGGGCTGTTTGTGCCGACGGCCATGCCGAAACTGGATGTGCCGGTGGACCGGCTGAAAGACATGAGCTATCCGGAGACGGCTTACGAAGTCATGAAGCTTTTCCTTACCGATTTTACGGAGGATGAGCTGAAAGACTGTATCCGGAAAGCCTATGACGGGAAATTTGATACAAAAGAGATCGCGCCCCTGAGGGAAGCCGACGGCGCTTATTATCTGGAACTTTACCACGGCGCGACCATCGCGTTTAAAGATATGGCTTTATCCATCCTTCCCCATCTGATGACCACCGCGGCCCGGAAAAACCATGTGACCCATGATATCGTCATCCTTACGGCCACGTCGGGCGATACAGGCAAAGCGGCCATGGCAGGCTTCGCCGACGTGCCGGGCACGAAGATCGCCGTATTTTATCCGAAGGACGGCGTAAGTCCGGTACAGGAACGCCAGATGGTGACTCAGAAAGGGGACAATACCTTTGTTGTCGGCATTGAAGGCAATTTTGACGACGCCCAGGCCGGCGTGAAAAAGATGTTTTCCGACAAAGAACTGGAAAAGGAACTGGATGCCCATGGTTTTCAGTTCTCGTCGGCCAATTCCATCAATATCGGCCGTCTGGTGCCCCAGATCGTTTACTATGTCTATGCCTATAGCCGCCTTGTAAAAGACGGACGGATAAAGGACGGGGATCCGATCAATATCACCGTCCCCACAGGAAATTTCGGAAATATACTGGCGGCTTTTTATGCCAAACAGATCGGCCTTCCGGTGAATAAGCTGATCTGCGCGTCCAATGAGAATAAAGTATTATATGATTTCTTCGCGACAGGGACCTATGACCGGAACCGGCCTTTTGTGGTCACTTCATCGCCGTCCATGGATATCCTGATCTCCAGCAATCTGGAACGGCTCATCTACCGGCTGACGGACAATGATCCCCAGGCCACGGAAAAGCTGATGCAGTCGCTGGCTTCCGGCGGACAGTACACGATCACCGACGCCATGCGGGCAAAACTCACCGACTTTTACGGGGACTTCGCCACGGAAGAAGAGACGCTGGCCATGATCCGCGATCTGTACGCCCGTGCCGGATACGTGATCGATACCCATACCGCCGTCGCGGCTGCCGTTTATGAAAAATACCGGGCCGGGCACGCCCAGGACGATACGGTGACCGTGATCGCTTCCACCGCCAGTCCCTATAAGTTCGCCCGGAGCGTGATGAAAGCCATCGATCCGGAACTTGAGAAAAAGACAGCGGATGAATTTGAACTGGTAGATGCCCTGGCAAAAGCTTCCGGCACATCGGAGCCGAAAGCGGTCCTTGAACTGCGGACGGCGCCGGTACGTCATAAGACGGTCTGCGCGGTGAGCGACATGGAAAAAACGATCAAAAACTGGCTGGGCATTTCGTCCAGAATGTGAACAAAAAACGCCCTCGCGGCTTTCCTTCCGGGTTGACCCGAAGGAGGACGCAGGGCGTTTTTAAATACCGATGGGATCTTATCTTTCATGGAACAGCAGCGGTTTTCCCAGTTTACGGGCGGAGCGGGGCGGGCGGACGGCGGCTGAAGGCGCGTCCGGGATAAACCCTTCAAAGATGAACATCTGGGCGCGGGAGCGCATCTTTTCGTAGGCGTCCCGGCTTTTTATGGTCCAGACGGCCAGCTTGGATCGGAAAAGACCGCAGTTGATCCGCACGTTCAGGCTGCCGATATCGGTATATTTATAAGAGATAAAGTCCGGCCGGCACAGGAAATTGCTCCCCAGGGACGCGATCAGGAAAAGGACGAGATCGCAGTGGGGCTTCTCTTTGAAAAAGTTGCAGGAAAGCTGTCCGCGCAGGATATCCGGATGGTGTTTTTTGAACCAGCGGAGCGCCAGCGGATTAAAGGATTCGATCAGATAGGCGCCCGGATACGCGGCCAGAGCGCTGTATACCTTCCGGCACAGTTCTTTATAACGGGAAGTTTCGCATTTCAGTTCGATCAGCAGGGGGACGCGGCCGTTCACCAGCTTCAGCACCTCATCCAGGGTGGGGATCGTCTCTTCTGTATTGAGCAGATGAAGGGAACGCAGTTCTTTTAACGTGACCCGTTCGATGGTCCGGTCCACGTGGCACATACGATAGAGGGAATCATCGTGGTGGACGACAAGCTGGCGGTCAGCGGTGAGATGGACGTCCAGTTCGATGCCGTAGCCCCTGTCCACCGCCCGTTTGAACGCCATCATGGAATTTTCCGGAATACCCCAGGAATTGTCATGAAGGCCCCTGTGGGCGAAATTTTTGCCAAGGAAAGGCTTCCACGCCTGCGGACGCCTTCCGGGGATGCGGGGCGCGGTGGCGAATAAAAATCCCAGCTGGAGAAAGAGGGCCGTATGGAACAGATGACGGAATCGGACAGAAATATTTCCCATGAAAAACACCTCATTTTATGTTCTGTAAAAGCATATACTTTATACTAGCATCAATCCTATGAAATATCAAGCAGGCGTACGCCAAGGAAGGACATACTGCGATAATGCCCTTGAATTTGCCTTCGTATTGGGATATAATATTTACAGACAATAGCCTGGAGTGTTCGACGATTCTGTTATTTTGAACCTACATTTTTTTGAACGGGATGCCATATAGTAATAATATGTCAGGCCTCCGATAGCAGTGGAAGACAGAAAAATTAATGAGGCAACCCACTTGACGTCTGGTTAGGCGTCAGAATACAGGAGACGGCACTCCGGGTTTTTGCGTGATAAAACAACAAAATGAACGATCGGCAACCAGACAAAAGACGGCAGCGATGCCGTCTTTTTCGCGCGGAAGGGAGGGATCGTCTGAAACGGCGGATATTTTTGCTGGCCATGGCCGGACTGGTCATGACCATCCTGCTTTTATATGTTTTGTATTTGAGGCATATGTGGCTTTACGAAGAACGGATCACCCGCGCCCAGACGGCGAAAATGCTGGCTTTGATGGAATATGACAAAGCGGAATGCGAGGCGGCGGATACAGTCGATATAAAAGACGTGCCCAAAGAAAGTTGGTACGGGAAATACGTTTCGGCAGTGGTGGGCAAGGGCTACATGTCCCTGTCGGATTCGGGGGAATTTTATCCCACCGCGTCCCTTACTTACGGCGCCATGGAACAGATCATGGACGCGTTTCACATTTCCGGTGAAAATCTCAGCTTTTCCATGGATTTTGTCCAGAAAGACGCCATGGTGCCCCGGCGCCGGTGGCTGGAAGTCTTCCGGCTGCTCTGCGTCCAGAACAGCCAGGTGAGCGTCCGTTCGCTGATGATCGTGGCG
>CALWEE010000194.1 GCA_944376975.1 uncultured Lachnospiraceae bacterium | reverse complement strand
GGCGCTCATCGGCGTCCTGTTTTTCGTCATCCGGAATTTTGGAGACGCCAACAAACTGAACAATAAAGGTCTTCAGGCGTATGAGGCCGGAAACTACGAAGAAGCGATCGACTATTTCGATCAGGCGCTGTCCCATGACGGCGGCAATGTGGATTACCATATCAATAAGGCCATGGCCCAGCTGGAGCTGAAGCTGTATGACGATGTGTCCGCCACCCTTGACGAAGCCGAGGCCCGGGCGGGAGACGGTGAAGAACAGCTTGTGGACCGCGCCAGGGGCATCCTGTTTTTGTCCAGGGGAAATTATCAGGAAGCCATCGACGCCTTTGACCGGGCGCTTGACGGTAAGGAAAGCCGATTCTCTTCGCGACAGATCGATATCCTTTATTACAAGGCGGAAGCTCAGGACCGGGCGGGCCTGTATGTGGACGCGGTGATGACTTACGGCCAGATCATCGACTCGAAAGCGTCGGCGGACGCGTATATGCTCCGCGGCCTGGAATACGTGAAAGTGGGCGACAGCACAAGCGCGGAGAACGATCTGCGGGAGGCCATCAAACGGGATAAGAAGAATTACGATATTTATTTTGCCCTTTCCTGGGCCCTGAACGATCAGGGAAGGACAGAGGAAGGGACAGAAGTGCTTAAAGAAGCGCTGGAACTGGGCGGGAACAGCGGAGAAGCCCTGACCCATCAGGGCAATATCTATGTGGCCCTGGGCGATTACGAAAGCGCGAAAGAACGGTTTGATAAAGCGCTGGGCAAAAAGAACGCGGAGGCGAACCTGGGCCTTGCCAATATGTACGCGGCCCAGGAACAGTATGACGAAGCGCTTCCTTATTATGAAGCTTATGTCAGTGAGGTCACGGATAACGCCAGCGCCTACAACGCCTACGGGACCTGTCTCATGGCGGTGGATGATTATGAAAAGGCGCAGCAGATATTCACGGCCGGCGTGGCGTTGAACAACCGGCAGCTGGATCAGATCCTGTCAAAGAATCAGATCGCGGCGGCGGAGCGGGCCGGAGACTGGAGCTCGGCGCTGGAGTACATCAATATCTATCTGACAAAATACGCGGACGACGCGGAGGCGGTCAGAGAAAAGACATTTATCCAGACACGCATACGATGACGGAGGAACTATGGCGGTATTATACGATAACACGTCGGAAACGGAACGGGTCATCCTGGTGGGCGTTTCCCTTCAGGAAAACGATGACATACAGGAATCGCTGGACGAACTGGAAGAACTGGCCGATACCGCGGGAGCGGTGACCGTTGGGCGTCTGATCCAGAACAGGGAGCGGATCCATCCCGGGACATACCTGGGAAAGGGAAAGATCGATGAACTGAAAGATAAGATCTTTGAGCTGGACGCGACGGGCGTCATCTGTGACGATGAGCTGTCGCCGGCCCAGATGGCCAATCTTTCCGACGCCCTTGAAGTCAAAGTGATGGACCGGACGCTGCTCATATTGGATATATTCGCGTCCCGGGCGGTTTCAAGAGAGGGCAAGATCCAGGTGGAGCTGGCCCAGCTCCGCTATCGGGCCACCCGGCTCACCGGCATGGGAACGGCCTTGTCCCGGCTTGGCGGCGGCATCGGAACAAGAGGGCCGGGCGAGAAAAAGCTGGAAGTGGACCGCCGGCTCATACGGAGCCGGATCAGTCATCTGAAAAAGGAACTGGAAGGGGTGGAACGGCATCGGGAGACGAACCGGAGCCAGCGGCAGAAGAACGGCATACCGGTGGCGGCCATCGTCGGCTACACCAATGCCGGGAAGTCCACGCTGCTCAATCGCCTGACCGGCGCCGGCGTTCTTGAGGAAGACAAACTGTTCGCCACCCTGGACGCCACGACGCGGGAGCTGACCCTTGGCAGCGGCCAGAAGATGCTCATTACCGATACCGTCGGATTCATACGCAAGCTTCCCCATCATCTGGTGGAAGCGTTTAAAAGCACGCTGGAAGAAGCCAAATACGCCGATATCATCATCCACGTGGCAGATTGTGTCAGCCCCCAGATGGATACCCACATGTACGTGGTCTATGATACGCTGCGCAAGCTGGAAGTGTTCGACAAGCCGGTGATCACCCTGTTCAATAAAGCGGATCTTCTGACGGAAGAAGAAAAGCAGGTCCGCCTGAACGATTTTCGAGCGGACCGGTCCCTCCGCGTTTCGGCGAAGACCGGAGAGGGGCTGGACGATCTGAAGCGGGCGCTTGAGGGGCTGTTAAAAGAGCGGCAGCTGCTGATCGAACGGGTATTTGATTACGGACGGGCGAAAGACGTGGCCATCTTGAGAAAGTACGGCCAGATACTGGAAGAAGCGTACAGGGAGGACGGCATTTATGTGAAGGCGTACGTGCCGAAAGAAATATACGCCCGGATGGATTTTTAAGCGATCCGGCGCAGGCAGCCATCGGAAGCGATGGGCCGCCGATCAGACGACAAGGGGCTGGTGCCCCGGCAGAGCATCGATCTGCCGGGGGCGCCAGCCCCTTTCATATGGGAACAAGGTCACAGTTTCTTGTTGAACACTTCAAAAACCGAACTGTAATTGTTTTTAAACGTTTCGTAGATGACGTCTTCAAAGTTTTCCTCGGAACTGTCGTCCAGGCCGGAGACCAGGTTTTTGATGACCGGGATAAAGGAAAACCACATGATGCTGCTGTACAGGTTCAGCAGCTTGTTGTCGTGGTAGATCCGGCTGCACATATCTTCGCCGATGTTGTAGATCGTCGTTTCATAACGCCGTATGTCCGCGTCCAGCTCATGTATGTACTGATAGCCGTACATGCTCAGTTTGGTGGGCAGCTTCTGGTGGCTGATGAAACTGGTGTCCCGGACGACGATGAAATGCTGACGGTCCGCGATCTCCTGTACCATATTGTTGAGCAGTTCGCTGTTGTTCACGTAGGCGATGAGGGAATCTTTGTTGATATCGGTCTTTAATATCTTTTCTTCCTTATTGATGCTCTGATTGTACAGGGCGATGTCGTAGCGGATGCGTTCCAGTTCTTCGTCCAGCACTTCAAGGGTGGCGGAAAGCCGGTTCAGTTTCCGTTTCACTTCCATGGGCGGCTCGTAGAAAGACTTGTAGCCAAGCCCGTGTTCCACTTCGGCCCAGGCGTGCTGGAGGACGGTCCGGATCTGCACTTCAAACCGGATGTCCAGATATTTCTGGTATTCCACCAGCTGGCACCGGCTGTCCGTGAATTTCATGATCAGATGCAGGGAGTTGTATCCGAATTCGATACGGTCGTTTTTCCGTTTCTTTCGTTTATCCACGATCTCGCAGATCTCGAAGGTCTTGTCGAGCAGTTCAAATATGGTATCCACATCTTTTTCAAATAAGGTGATGATCCGTATGCCGAGGATGTCGGTGATCTCGTCCAGATGGGAGTACTTGTTTTTGTACATGACCTTATTGCGGAGCGCTTCTTCGGTTTTGACCCGGGCAGCCATATTGGAGATCTTGATATGGTTTACTTCCAGCAACTTTGAGATGATACCTTTGACATCGTGTTCCATTTTGTAGTAAAGGTCAGACTGCTGGTAATATTCTGCCATAATTTCATTTACATTATCACTCATGTAGCAAC
>CALWEE010000193.1 GCA_944376975.1 uncultured Lachnospiraceae bacterium | reverse complement strand
CAGATCCTCCACAGCCATGCGGCCGGCGCCGATGAGATAACCTCCGTATACGACGGTCACCAGGTACATCATGCCCTGGAAGAACAGGTTGCCGCTCATGAAACTTCCCATGCAGCGGTAATTATTGTCCTTGGACCGAAGGAAATTTTCATTGCTCCTGCCAAACTTTTTCCGTTCCACATCTTCATTGGCAAAGGACTGGACCACCCTTATACCGGCCAGCGTATCCTGAAGGCTGGCGTTCACGTCGCCGATCTTGCGCCGGTTATCCATGAAGGTTTCCTGCATGCGCTGATTCTGCCGGGCCGAGAAAATGATCATGAACACGGCCAATATGAGCAAAGGGATCGCCAGTTCCCAGTTGATCATGAACAAAAAAACGAAGGAGCCGATGATCTTGATAAGGGATATGAACAGGTTTTCCGGCCCATGATGGGCAAACTCCGCGATATCGAAAAGGTCGGAGACCAGCTTGCTCATCATCTGCCCGGAATTGTTGTCGTCATAATAAGAAAAAGACAGCTTCTCATAATGGTCAAAAAGCTGGCTTCGCATATCTCTTTCCATGCGGGCGCCCATCATATGCCCCTGATAACTCACATAATATTTGCACAGGGACTGGACCAGGTACATGGCAAAAAGCCCGGCCGCCAACGGGAGCAGCGCCCCAAAGACCACCGACGCTTCTTCCGTAAAAAGCGTACGGGTCAGGGTCCGTAATATCTGCGGATAGGCCAGGTCCACAAGACTGATGATGGCCGCGCACAGCAGATCGATAAAAAAGAC
Source organism: uncultured Lachnospiraceae bacterium (assembly GCA_944376975.1). Taxonomy (GTDB): domain Bacteria; phylum Bacillota; class Clostridia; order Lachnospirales; family Lachnospiraceae; genus Frisingicoccus. The sequence continues at coordinate 2,838 of CALWEE010000193.1, read as the reverse complement.
CGTCCGATAGGGTTTAAAGTAATGTATGAATTTTTTCAGCGTATCCATAACCGTTCCTCTTTCTTCCGGTTGTTCGTCTTGACAAACCGTTCGTACTCTACCAGTTTACTATAACTTTTTTCCGCTGACAATCTCAAAATTTTGTGATAAAGTAAGACTATACGATCTTAAAGGAGACAGAAGCCCATGTGGAAAAAAGAAAAAGTACGCCGGTCCGACCTGTCCGTCTATTCCGACGGCCAGCTTAAAAAGTACAGCCTGTATCTGACAGCCGCCGGCGTCCCGCTTATACTGGCCGGCATCGCCGCGGCCCTTTTCCTGCCGGCGCTGGCGTTTGCCCTTATCCTGATCGGCGCCATCTGCGTCATGGCAGGCCAGGATTATAAAAATGAGCGAAAGCGGCGGGAAACGCTGTTTAAAGACCAAAAGCCTTCGGACCGGTAAGACACCTTGCCGGCCCGAAGGCTTTTCCTGTCATCGTATGAAATTCGTCTTGCACGGCGTTTCCGCTTCCGGAATACCGTAAGCTTCCTTTCCAAGAGCGATGCTCTTCATAAGGAAGGCCATATTCCGGGCCAGGGCACGCATCGTCTGAAGGCCCTCCTTATCCTGGAGCGCTTCTCCCGGCGTTCCGCCATGGACACTGTTCCAGTACTGGCTGGACGCGACCGGCATACCGCTGATCGTAAAATACTTGTTCAGCTCATCAAACGTGGCGGACAATCCGCCTCTCCGGGCCGCTACCACGCTGGCGCCCACTTTCATGCGCTTATCAAAACGGGCGCTGAAAAACAGACGGTCCAGAAACGCCGACAGCGTACCATTGGCCGAAGCGTAATAGACCGGACTTCCAACCACAAGGCCGTCGCACGCTTCAAACAGTTTTGCCGCCTCGTTGACCTCATCGTCAAAGGCGCATTTTCCGGTCTTCCCGCAGGAACCGCAGGCCACGCAGCCCCGGATGGCTTTATTCCCGATGTGCAGGATACGCGTTTCCATGCCTTCTTCTTTGAATATCTTTTCCATCTCGCGCAGCGCGATGTACGTATTGCCCTCCGCGTGAGGACTTCCGTTGATCATCAATACTTTCATGTCCTTACCTCCCAACATCTTGTCGGTCTGTGTACCGGTAACCGAAAACAAACCGGTCTTTTCCCTTTTTCTTCGCCTCATACAGCAGCCGGTCCGCGTTCAGATACAGTTCTTCAAGCGAATACCCCGGTTCCACCGGGATAACGCCCACACTGCAGGTGACATGGCCTTCTTCCAGGGCAATCTTGCCCACTTCCCTTTTCAGGTCGTTCAGTTTCGTTTCTATGGACGCCCTTTTCATAGGTTTATACACAAGGGCGATAAATTCATCGCCGCCCAGCCGTCCAATGATCGCTTCCCGTTCAAATATCCGCTTCAGTTCACGGGCAATGGCCGCCAGCACCTGATCGCCGGCGGGATGGCCAAACCGGTCGTTGATCTCTTTAAACCGGTCCACGTCCATGATGATAAAACACCCGGATCCGTCCCGTGCCGTATCTTGCTCCTGAAGGGACTCCAGCAATTCTTCGCCTTTCTGGAAAAAAAGCTGCCGTCCCAGAAGACCGGTCAGTCCGTCCAGCCTGGCTTCATAATACAGATAATTCAGATCTTTCTGATAAAGGCTCAAGATCAATATGGTCAGGAAAGCAAGCGACATGATGCCAAACAAAAACTGTATCTGAAGGTGCATCAGGTCATAGGATATCTCCTCGGACAGCCGCAGTCCATAGCTTTCCATCATACTTCCGATACGGTTCGTAAAATACAGGGCGACGCAAAAGGACGCCACGCCGGTCAGAAGGATCATCGCCCGGACGCCTTTCCTTCCGTGAAGGACCGACGCGTTGGCCTGGTCCGCCGCCATGATCCGCTTTTCCAGCCGTCTGCACTTTGGAGAACGGCAGAACCGGAAAGCGGCGCCGATGATGATGTTGACGATCAGCAGAAAAGGAATAAAATCCCAACGCTGCATATCCTGAAAGGTATTGGCCACGCCAAAACTGCTTTCCGGGAAAAAGATCTGCATAAACGCGTATACGAGAAACGTATGGAACGTCCGCCCGATGGAGGTGACAACGATGACGCCCGCCATGGGATGACGGCTTTTTTTCGCTTCCCGGTACAAAAGCCCTATGATCAGCCCGAACAATACCCGGGAACCCACGCTCAGAAGAATACTTTCAAACGGCCTGCCGCTGGAAACCGGTGAGAATATGGCGTCTCCGGCGCCCACGTAAAAGGCGGAGGCTTTCCACATGGAAGCCAGGCCGAAAACCGCTCCGACCAAAGTGGAAGCGCCCGGCCCCAGAAGGCAGCCGGCAGCCAGTACCGGTATGTACACGAAGGTCAGGGATATGGGTTCAATATGCAGGTAACCCAGAAAAGAAAAGGACATGAACAGCTCGATCGCGATCAGCGCCCATAACAGATATCTGTCGACCGGCTTATCTTCTGTCCGCTTTTTATGTAAAAAAAACGCGCGCACATTTCTCCCCCTTCCTGTTTCTTTTTCTATGATATCCCACTTCAAAAAGACTGTCAACATCTCCCGCCCTTCGAGTCCGAACGGCAAAAAAGGGCTTCCGCTGACTTTTTACATCAACGGAAGCCCTTGATCTTACGCTATTTCTTAGAACTTGCCAGCCTTAGCAGCTTCTTCGATGGCTACAGCGACCGCTACAGTCATACCAACCATGGGGTTGTTGCCGGCGCCGATCAGACCCATCATTTCAACATGAGCCGGAACGGAAGAAGAACCGGCGAACTGAGCGTCGGAGTGCATACGTCCGAGGGTATCGGTCATAC
>CALWEE010000192.1 GCA_944376975.1 uncultured Lachnospiraceae bacterium | reverse complement strand
GGGACGGGGACCCATCATACGACCCGCCTGTGCATCACCCAGCTGAACAAATACATGGAAAAAGGCCAGGCGATCTTGGATATCGGCTGCGGAAGCGGCATATTGTCCATCATCGCGCTGCTTTTGGGAGCGGGAGAGGCGACGGCGACAGACGTGGACGTCCACGCGGTCGAGGCGGCTTTGGAGAACGCCGCCGTGAACGATATATCCGGCGACATCTACCGGGTGCTGACCGGCGACGTGATCACCGATCGGGCGCTTCGGGAAGAAGTGGGCCGCGGACGGTTCGATATCGTCCTGGCCAATATTTTCGCCGAGATCATCATCCCGCTGTCCGGCGTGGTCAAAGAGATGATGAAGCCGGGGGCTTTATTTATCACATCCGGCATCATTGATGAAAAGGAAGACGATGTGCGGGCCGCTCTGACCGGGAACGGTTTTGAGATACTGGAAGTCACCCATTCAGGGGGCTGGGTATCGTTTACAGCCCGCGCCTGACAAGATAAACAGATCCGACACAGGCTCTGGTTGTGAAGAGACCGGCGAAACCGGTTCCCGGACCAGGGCTTTTCGTGTCAATATGGAGGAAGAACATGCCCAGATTTTTTGTGGATCCGTCCCAGGTGGAAGGAGATCGTATCATTATCCGCGGCGGCGATGTGAACCATATACGCAATGTGCTGCGTATGCGAACGGCCGATGGGCTGTCCGTAAGCGACGGGCAGGGAAGGGATTATTACTGTCACATCGAACAGATGGATCCGGAAAAGATCTGCCTGCGTATCGATAATTCCTGGGATTCCTATGTGGAACTGCCGGTGCGGCTGACCCTTTTTCAGGGGATCCCCAAAGGCGATAAGATGGAGCTGATCATCCAGAAAGCGGTGGAGCTTGGCGCGTACCGCGTTGTCCCCGTATATACGGAACGGACAGTCGTGCGTCTGGATCCGAAAAAAGAGGAAAAGAAACTGAAACGTTGGCAGATGATATCGGAAAGCGCGGCCAAGCAGGCCGGCCGGGGGCGCGTTCCCCAGGTGGGGCCGGCCATGACATGGCAGGAGGCCCTGGAACTTTCACGCAAGATGGACGGCTGCCTCATCCCCTACGAACGGGCAAAGGGTATGAACGTCTCCCGGGAGACGATCCGGAGCATGAAAGGCTGCGCCAGCCTGGCCGTGTTCATCGGGCCGGAAGGCGGATTTTCGGAAAAAGAGATCGGGACGGCCATGGAAGCGGGCGCGAAGCCCATTACCCTCGGAAAGCGCGTCCTGCGGACCGAAACGGCCGGATTGGCCATACTGTCAATATTAATGTATGAATTTGAGGAAGATGTATAATGGAAGTATATCTGGATAACGCGGCGACAACGCGGGCCGATGACGCCGTCTGCGATACGGTCATGGAGATGATGCGCCGGGAATACGGCAATCCGTCATCGCTGCACACGAAAGGTTTTGAGGCGGAAAAGGCGGTCAGGGCGGCTGCCCATACCATCGCCCGCGTCCTGAAGGCGGAAGATAAGGAGATCGTCTTTACTTCCGGCGGGACCGAATCCAATAATATGGCGCTGATCGGATCGGCGATGGCCAATCAGAGACGGGGAAAACATATCATCACCTCGTCCATAGAGCACGCGTCGGTCTACAATCCGCTGATCTTTCTGGAAGAACAGGGATTTGAGGTGACCTACCTGCCGGTGGACGACAAGGGCGTGGTGCTTACCGACGCGCTGGAGGCGGCCATAAGGCCCGATACGATCCTGGTCTCCATCATGTGCGTCAATAATGAGATCGGCACCATTGAACCGTTGGATAAGATCGGGCGCATCGTGAAAAAGAAAAATCCGGAAACCCTGTTCCATGTGGACGCGATCCAGGGCTTTGGGAAACTGAAGCTCTGCCCGAAAAAAATGGGCATCGACCTGATGTCGGTGAGCGGCCATAAGATCTACGGGCCAAAGGGCGTAGGTTTCCTGTATATACGGGACAAAGCGAAAGTCCATCCGCTCATATTGGGCGGCGGACAGCAGCAGGACAGACGTTCCGGGACGGAGAACGTGCCGGGCATAGCCGGCCTTGCCAAGGCGGCCGAATTGGTCTATACGGATTTTGAGGAAAAGCAGGAACGGCTGTACAGCCTGAGAAAACGGCTTGTTTCCGGCATTCTGTCCGTGGAAGGCAGCCATGTGAACGGCTATTGCTTCCGGCCGGAAAACGCGGGCGATCTGGAAGGCCCCGCGCCCCACATCGTCAGCGCGTCGTTTGACAAGATCCGGGCGGAGGTGCTGCTCCACGCGCTGGAAGAAAAGGGCATCTATGTCTCTTCCGGCTCGGCCTGTTCCTCCAACCATCCGGCGATCAGCGGCACGTTAAAGGCCATCGGAGTGGGAAAAGACCACCTGGATTCCACGCTCAGGTTCAGTCTGTCCCAGGATACGACAGAAGACGAGATCGATTACTGCGTCAGCCAGCTTCAGGCGCTGACGCCTGTGCTCAGAAAATATACCAGGGGAGGAAGACGCTGATGTTCAAAGCTTTTTTGATCAAATATGGTGAGATCGGCATTAAAGGCAAAAACCGATATCTTTTTGAAGACGCTCTCATGAAACAGATCCGCTTCGCGCTGGAAAAGGTGGACGGCGATTTTGAAGTGACGAAACAGCAGGGCCGGGTGTATGTCTACGCCAACGGAGACTATGACTACGATGAAACCATGGAAGCCCTTTCGCGGGTATTCGGCATCGTCCATATCTGTCCGGTGGTCATCTGCGACGATCCGAGGTGGGAAAACCTGACCAAAGTAGTGGGCGATTACATGGATAAAGCCTATGAAGACAAAGATTTCAGCTTTAAAGTGGAATCCCGGAGGGCGGACAAGCGTTATCCGAAAAAGTCCATGGAATTGAGCGCGGATATGGGCGAATATCTCCTGGGCCGTTTTCCCGGACTGAAGGTGGATGTGCGGCATCCGGATGTGCTTTTGAACATCGAAGTCCGTGAAAAGACCTACATTTATTCCAAATCCATACCGGGTCCGGGCGGTATGCCGGTGGGGACCAACGGAACGGCCATGCTGCTCCTTTCAGGGGGTATCGACAGTCCGGTCGCCGGTTATATGATCGCCAAAAGAGGCGTCCGGCTCCAGGCCACCTATTTCCACGCGCCGCCTTACACAAGTGAGCGGGCGAAGCAGAAGGTCATCGACCTGGCGAAGATCGTGGCCCGATACGCCGGTCCCATCCGGCTGAACGTGGTGAATTTCACCGATATCCAGCTGGCCATATATGAGCGTTGTCCCCACGAGGAACTGACGATCATCATGCGCCGGTACATGATGCGCATCGCGGAGCGCATCGCCCGGGAAGACGGCGCGTTGGCGCTGGTGACCGGAGAAAGCATCGGCCAGGTGGCCAGTCAGACGATGCAAAGCCTGGCGGCGACCAACGCCGTATGCGATATGCCGGTATTCCGTCCGGTGATCGGTTTTGATAAAGACGATATCGTTAAGATCTCTGAAAAGATCGGCGCTTTTGAAACGTCCATCCTCCCGTTTGAGGATTGCTGCACCATATTTGTGGCGAAGCATCCGGTGACCAAACCGAGCGTCCGCGGCATGGAGCTGTCGGAAAGAAAACTGGAAGG
>CALWEE010000191.1 GCA_944376975.1 uncultured Lachnospiraceae bacterium | reverse complement strand
GGCGTGATCTCTCTGGACGCCGGTCCCAGGATGGCGATCACCGACCGGTTTTCGGTCCGCCTTCACGGCAAAGGCGGGCACGCGGGAAAACCCCATCAATGTATCGATACCACGGTGGCCGCGGCCGCCATGGTCATGAACCTTCAGACGATCGTCAGCCGACGGCTGGATCCGGTGGAAAGCGGCGTGCTCACCATTGGACATCTGACGAGCGGCAGCCAGTACAATGTGATCGCCGAGACGGCCCGTTTTGAAGGAACGATCCGCGCCTTTGACGCCGGAACGGAGGCGGCGATGCACCGGGATTTCCGCCATATGGTCCGCGAAATGGGAGAGGTCTATGGCGTAAAGGTGGATATCGATTATCATCCATCGGAACATCCGGTGGTCTATAACGATCCAAAACGGAGTGAAAAGCTGGGGGCGGCTGCCCGGTCTTTATGGGGCGATGGGGTGGTCAAAACGATCCCGCCCATTATGCTGGGCGAAGATTTTTCGGTTTATCAGACGATGGTTCCCGGCGTATTCGCGTTCGTCGGGACCGGCAACCGGGAAAAAGGCTGGACTTTCCCCAATCACCATCCGTCTTTTTGCCTGGATCCGGAAGCGATCCGAATGGCGCTTAAAGTTTATCTGTTATATATTTTACAAGGAAACGGAGACGAAAGATCATGATCAAAGCATGTATATTTGACTTAGACGGAACGCTGGCCGATACCCTCGTATCCATCGCCACCGCGACAAACAAGGCGCTGGAGGCGGTGGGATGTCCGCCCCAACCGACAGACGCGTACCGTTATTACGCGGGAGACGGGGCCAGGACACTGATCCGGCGGGCCCTGAAGGCGGCCGGTGATACATCGTGCGGGAAATTCGATGAAACCTATCGCGTTTATTGCGATATATTTGAAAAAGACTGTACGTTTAAAGTAACGGTGTTTGACGGAATGACCCAGGTGCTTGAACAGATGAAAGCGGAAGGCCTGCGCCTGGCGGTCCTTTCCAATAAACCCCATGAACGGGCGAAAGACGTGATCCGGAAGCTGTTCGGCGAAGGGCTTTTTGATGTGGTCCAGGGACAGGTGGACGGGCTGGCGAAAAAACCGGATCCGTCCGGGGCGTTAAAGATCATGGAAGGTTTCGGACTGACGCCGGAGACGTGCATGTATATCGGAGACACCAACACGGATATGAAGACGGGGAACAGCGCCGGTATGTATACCGTTGGCGTTTTATGGGGATTTCGGGATAAAAAGGAGCTTTTGGACAATCACGCCCAGGCCCTGGCCAAAAGACCGGAAGACTTGCTCCGTCTGGTCAGAGAGAAAAACGTTTCCGCCGTCCGCTGATTTTTTTCTTGCAAAATCGGATAAATGTGTTTAGAATAGGTCTGAAATCGCACAATAACCAACAGACGATAGCGTCGCGCATGACAGAAGAGACAAGGAGGCAGCAGCGATGTGCGGAATTTGCGGATTTACGGGAAACCTGCCGGACGGAAAAGAAGTGCTGACACGTATGATGGATCGCATTTCACACAGAGGACCGGACAGCGCGGGACAGTTCATCAACGATAAGGCGGCCTGGGGATTTCGCCGGCTGAGCATCATCGATCTGGATAACGGTTCCCAGCCCATGTTTAATGAAGATAACAGCGTTGTCATCGTTTTTAACGGCGAGATATATAACTATAAGATCCTGCGCAGGGAACTGGAGGAAAAGGGACATGTTTTCCGCAATAACGCGGATACGGAGGTCCTGGTCCACGGCTATGAAGAATGGGGGACCGACTTGCCGAACCATTGCCGCGGCATGTTCGCTTTCATGATCTATGACATGAATACCGATACGGCGTTTGGCGCCAGAGACTATTTTGGCATCAAACCGTTTTACTATACGGTGATCGACGGGAATCTGATATTCGCGTCAGAGATCAAAAGCATACTGGAATATCCGAAATACGAAAAACAGGTGAACAAAGAAGCGCTGGAAGAATATCTGACCTTCCAGTATTCGGTACTCCCGGAAACATTTTTCAAAGGTATATTTAAACTTCCGCCGGCGCACACCCTTGTGTTCAAAGACGGAAAGGCGGATATAAAACGTTACTGGGAACCGGATTACGCGATCGATGAACAGGCGGACATGGATGAACTGGTCGACGCGATCGACGCGCGCATGGAAGAATCGGTGCGGACCCATATGATCAGTGATGTGGAAGTGGGTTCCCTTCTTTCAAGCGGTATCGATTCCAGTTATATCGCGGCTCTGTCCCACGCGGATAAAACCTTTACCGTGGGTTTTGATTATGACCGGTTCAATGAAATATCTTATGCCCAGGATCTGTCCAAAAGGATCGGGACGCGAAATTACAGCAAACTGATCACGGAAGCGGAATACTGGGACGTGCTTCCGGAGATCCAGTATTATATGGACGAACCATTGGCAGACGCTTCCTGCGTGGCGCTGTATTTTGTTGACAAAACAGCGGCGGAACATGTAAAAGTCGTTCTGTCCGGCGAAGGGGCGGACGAGTTTTTCGGCGGATATAATATCTATCATGAACCGGTTTCACTGAGGAAATATCAGAAGCTTCCCCGTTTTGTCCGGGTCGTTGTCGGAAAGCTGGCTGAAGATCTCCTTCCGGAGGGCATGAAAGGGCGGAGTTTCCTCATACGGGGAAGCAAAACGGTGGAAGAACGGTTTATCGGCAACGCCAACCGGTTTACCGTGAAAGAACGGAAAAAGATATTGAAAACGGCCACCAAGGCCAAGGCGCCATGGAAACTGACCGGGCCGTTTTACGATAAAGTAAAGCATGTGGACGATACGACCAAAATGCAGTATATCGATATGAATTTCTGGCTTGTGGGCGATATCCTGCTGAAAGCGGACAAGATGAGCATGCGCCATTCGCTGGAAACTCGGGTGCCGTTTTTGGATAAGGAAGTGTATAACCTGTCCAGAACGATCCCGACCCGCTGCAAACTGGCCGGAGGTACGACCAAATACGCCCTCAGGAAAGCGGCGAACCGGCATATACCGGAAGCGACAGCCATGAAAAAGAAATTGGGCTTTCCGGTACCCATCGCGTTATGGCTTCGGGAAGACAACTATTACGCGAAGGTGAAAAAAGCCTTTGAAAGCGAAGCCGCGCGGAAGTTTTTCAACACCGACGAGCTGGTTAAAATGTTGGATGTACACAAGAGCGGAAAACTGGATAACAGTAAAAAGATATGGGTCGTCTATATGTTCCTGATCTGGTATGACGTCTACTTTGTGCAGGAAAAGACAACATTCGCGTAACTATATGGGAAGTCCCGCGCCGCGGGACTTCTTTTTATCGTAAAAAAAGGTTGCTCGGACAAATTGTCCGAGCAAGAAATGAGATTCGGGGACAAAGGGGCTGTTACCTTTGTCATGTATAAAGTAGCAGGGCTGTGTAAAAAAGAGATGTCGTGTTTGTAAAATGTGGGTAAAAGTTTTTTTGAAAAAGGGAAAGATCAGGCAGGGCGGGAATTAAAAGGTAGTCAAAAAAATAGGATCCCCGGAATTGCTCAAATGCCGGAAACCCTTGATCTTAAAAGAAAAAATCGGGGTAACAGGATTCGAACCTGCGACCTCGCGGCCCCCAGCCGCGCGCTC
>CALWEE010000190.1 GCA_944376975.1 uncultured Lachnospiraceae bacterium | reverse complement strand
CAGAAGGACTTTTCCAAGTTCGGAAGCCGTAATGCCCGCGTCGCTCAGGGCTCGCTGTACCGGAACAACAGTACGTTCTACCAGGTCGCTTGTCAGCTCATCGAATTTCGCCCGGGACAGGTTCATGTCAAAATGTTTCGGGCCTTCCGCCGTGGCTGTGATGAACGGCAGGTTGATGTTGGTCGTCGCCGCGCTGGAAAGCTCTTTCTTCGCTTTCTCCGCCGCTTCTTTCAAACGCTGCATCGCCATCTTGTCGCTGGACAGGTCGATGCCCTCCATGCGGCGGAACTCATCGATCATGTACTGGGTCAGTTTGTCGTCGAAGTCGTCGCCGCCCAGATGGTTGTCACCGGCTGTGGCGAGAACTTCGATCACGCCGTCGCCGATCTCGATAACGGATACATCGAAGGTACCGCCGCCCAGGTCGTATACCATGATCTTCTGTTCTTTTTCATTGTCAAGGCCATAAGCCAACGCTGCTGCTGTCGGCTCGTTGATGATACGTTTCACATCCAGGCCGGCGATCTTACCGGCATCCTTTGTTGCCTGTCTCTGAGCATCGTTGAAATACGCGGGAACTGTGATGACCGCTTCCGTGACTTTCTCGCCCAGATAGCTTTCCGCGTCGCCTTTCAGTTTCTGAAGGATCATGGCGGAGATTTCCTGAGGTGAATATTTCTTGTCGTCGATGGTCACCCTGTAATCGGAACCCATATGTCGTTTGATGGATGAAACCGTCTTGTCGGCGTTGGTCACTGCCTGACGTTTCGCCGGTTCGCCCACCAGACGTTCTCCTGTCTTCGTAAAGGCCACAACGGACGGCGTGGTCCGGGAACCTTCTGTATTCGCGATAACTACCGGTTTGCCGCCTTCCATAACGGCAACACATGAATTCGTTGTACCTAAGTCAATACCTATGACCTTGCTCATATCTATTCCTCCTAATCATACGATCATTTTCCTGATCAAAACTTCTGTTATTCCGCCACCATGACCATGCTGTGACGGATCACCTTTTCTTTATATATATAACCCTTCTGCAGTTCCTGCATGACAACGCCGGACGCGTATTCGTCGCTGGGCTGCTGCATGACCGCGTTATGGAAATTGGGGTCAAACTCTTTTCCGAGGGCTTCGATGGGCTGAACGCCCAGGCCTTCCAGCACGGTCATCATCTGCTTGTAGATCATGACGATGCCCTGAGCGAAACTGCTTTCTTTTTCGTCATCGCTCATGGCGGCCAGTCCCCGTTCAAAATTATCAATGACCGGGAGAAGCTTCTCGATCACGTCAGACGCGCCGACGGCGTACATCTGCTGTTTTTCTTTTTCCGTACGTTTACGGTAATTGTCAAATTCAGCCATCTGCCGCATGACCTTGTCGGTCAGCTCCTCGATCTTTTCATCTTTTTTGTCTTTTTTATCTTTCCTGAAAAAGCCTTTCTTCTTCGGGGCCTTCTCTTCGTCTTCCCCGGCGCCGTCACTGTCGGGCGCTTCCTCCGGTGTTGCCGCTTCCAGATCGCCGTCTTCGATCGCGATCTCTTCCGCGCCCGTCTCCTCGACGGTCTCTTCCGGTTTCAGGCTTTCGTCTCTGTCTTTTTCATTGTCAGCCACTCTCTGTCACCATCCTATTTTTTCTTATATATTTCATCCAGCTGGTTCATAAGGGTCTGAAGATTCCCGACGACCTTTTTATAGTCCATGCGCTTCGGGCCGATGATGCCGATCGTTCCCTGCACGCCTTCTTCCAGTTCATACGTCGCTGTGACGATGCTGCAGTCTTTCATGGACGTTACCGGCGTTTCCGAGCCGATATAAACTTGGATGCCCCGCTTCTCGCCTTCATCGTCGTCCGGCGCGTTCAGTAAAAGGTCGGTCAGCTCTTTCTTTTCTTCCAGCGTGGAGATCAGCGCCCGCGCCTTCTCTTTATCGTTAAGTTCCGGATAACTGAGCAGGTTGGTCGTACCGCTGGTGTATATCTCCAGGTCGTCTTCTTCCTGGACGGCCACCGCTATCGCGTCGATGACTTCACGGATGATCTCCTGATATTCACTGGCCTGGACCTTCATGCGCTGTACCAGCTCCATGTTGATCTCCATCAGGCTCAGGCCCTGAAGGTACGTGTTCAGCACGATATTGAGCTTGGCGACCTCTTCTTCGCCCACTTCCTGGCGGACCTGGATCAGCCGGTTCTTGATGATATTGCCGTCGATCATGATGACGACGAGCAGCTGGTCCGCTTCTACCCGGGACAGCTGGACGAACTTGATCTTGTTCCGCTTGTACTGGGGTCCGGAGATCATGGTGGCGTAATTGGTGTTCACCGCGAGAAGTTTCGCCACCTGTTTGAGCAGCCGGTCGATCTTGTCAGCCTTCTGTAAAAAGACTTCTTTTACTTCGTCTACCTCGGCGACCTTTTCTTTCATCAGGTTGTCTACGTAAAAACGGTAGCCCTTGTCTGAAGGGATACGGCCTGCGGATGTATGGGGCTGTATGATGTAGCCCATCTCTTCCAGGTCGGACATCTCGTTGCGGATCGTCGCTGAACTTAAGTTCAGGTCCGTATATTTGGAAATGGTCCGGGAACCCACCGGTTCGCCGGTGATCAGGTACGTCTGTATGATGCTGTTGAGTATCTTGATCTTGCGTTCATCCAGTTCCACCGAACCACTCCTTTCCGCCTTGTTAGCACTCATCGTGTTAGAGTGCTAATATCTCCTTCTAAAAAGATAGCACCAGCCTTTCTGTTTGTCAATAGTATTTTTCATTTTTATGTGTTATACTCATGAATCATAATGAAACGAGGTGTTTTTATGGCTATAGAAAAAGTCAGGAACTATTTTGAGACGCTGGGCGTGGCGGACCGGATACTGGAATTTGACGTTTCCAGCGCCACGGTGGAACTGGCCGCCCAGGCCGTAGGCTGCGAACCCGCCCGCATCGCCAAGACCCTTTCTTTCGATCTTCAGGGAACGCCCCTCCTGATCGTGGCGGCAGGCGACGCCAAGATCGACAACCGAAAATACAAAGACTGTTTTTCCTGCAAAGCGAAAATGCTCTCTCCGGAGCAGGCGGAAACTCTCGTCGGCCACGCGGTAGGCGGCGTCTGCCCCTTCGCCGTGAACGATGGCGTCCGCGTCTGCCTGGACGCGTCCCTGAAACGGTTTGAGACCGTCTTTCCCGCCTGCGGAAGCAGCAACAGCGCCATTGAGCTGACCATACCGGAGCTGGAAAAATACGCCGCCTCCACCGACTGGGTGGACGTATGCAAAAACTGGCAGCCGGCCTGACCCGCGTCAAAAGGCCGCGGGAATGCGCTTCCCGCGGCCCAAAACATCAGTCCAGTAAAAAATCGGCCATGACCCGGTTGGATACACTGATCCCTTCCCGCGTCAGGCTAAGGGCCATCCCGCCCTCACCATCTGTTTTTTGTTCTAAAAACCCATCTTTTATATGCTTCCTGATGACGGACCCATAGACATGATCCATGGACACGCCGAACTGTTCAAAAAAGCGGGCGTCGCTTACGCCCCGGCGCATGCGCAGTCCGAGGAACATGGTTTCTTCCATCTGGCGATGGATATCCAGGATCTCCCATTCATCAAAGATCTTCCGGACTTTTGGGAAACTGTCCGGTCCTTTTGCTTCTC
>CALWEE010000189.1 GCA_944376975.1 uncultured Lachnospiraceae bacterium | reverse complement strand
CCGCCGAATTCCACCACCAGGATGTCGCCGTTGATATCGATGACAACGCCGAAAAATCCGCTGGTCGTCTCTATGCTGTCACCCACTTCCAGAGCGTCGAGCATTTCCTGCATCTTTTTACGTTCTTTTTTCTGCGGACGTACAGACATAAAATAAATGAGCACGCCATAGATAACGAACATCAATATAAGCAGTACAAGTGTGTTGGGCATCGTTCTTACCTCCTAAGATTGATCAATTTTCTTTCGTCAAAAAACCTTCCAGTTTTGATCGTTTATATTCAGCAAAGCGATGTTCTTCTATCGCTGACCGAATCTCTTCCATCATTTTATTATAAAAATAAAGATTATGCAAGACGCACAGACGCATTCCCAGCATCTCTTTCGCTTTCAGCAGATGGCGGATATACGCCCGGCTGTAATGCCGGCATGTGGGGCACTGGCAGCCGTCCTCGATCGGCCGGTCATCCAGTTCGTATTTCGCGTTGAACAGGTTCAGCTTCCCATGGTTGGTATACACATGTCCGTGTCTTCCGTTCCGGGAAGGATAAACGCAGTCAAAAAAGTCCACGCCCCGGTCTACCGCTTCCAGTATATTGGCCGGCGTACCCACGCCCATCAGGTAAGTGGGCTTATCCTGAGGCAGATAAGGGACCGTCTCTTCCAGGATCCGGTACATCTCTTCATGGGTCTCTCCCACGGCCAGCCCGCCCAGAGCATAGCCGTCCAGATCCATCTCCCGTATCGTCTTGGCGTGTTCGATACGGATATCTTCATAGGTGCCGCCCTGATTGATGGCAAACAGAAGCTGATGCGGGTTTATGGTATCTTCCAGGCTGTTCAGCCGTTCCATCTCTTTTTTGCATCGGGCCAGCCATCGCGTGGTCCGGTTCACGGACTGGATCATGTAATCGCGCGTGGCCGGGTACGGCGCGCATTCGTCGAACGCCATGGCGATGGTAGACGCCAGGTTGGACTGGATACGCATGCTTTCTTCCGGCCCCATGAATATCTTATGGCCGTCAATGTGGGACTGGAAGTAAACGCCTTCTTCTTTTATTTTTCTCAGCGACGTCAGGGAAAATACCTGAAAACCGCCGGAATCGGTCAGGATGGGCCTGTCCCAGTCCATGAAACGATGAAGGCCGCCCAGGGCTTTGACCACCTGATCGCCAGGCCGTACATGAAGATGATAGGTATTGGACAATTCCACCTGTGTCCCGATCTCTCTCAGGTCAACGGTGGATACGGCGCCTTTTATCGCCGCCGCGGTTCCCACGTTCATAAACACCGGCGTCTGGATCTTTCCATGGACGGTGTCCAGTTCGCCTCTTTTGGCCCGCCCGTCTGTTGTCAGTAATCTGTACATGATCTCACCCGTTTAAGCATATTTATCGACCGGGCGCGGCCTTCCGCGTCCCGCGGGCCCGCCTGAACGCCCAATATGACAAGTATACCGTTTCCTTGTTGATCGCGCAACTTTTTTTTATAAAATATGAAAATATCTTGACCGGTCTTTTATCTTTCTGTTATAATTAGTCCGATATCAGACTAATTAGGGAGGTGTCCAGATTGGACGAACGCAGCCGACGCTATACTGCCCTCTGGCAGGAAAACAATCAATTATACGAACAATGGGCCAGACGCCATCATCTGTCCTACAACGAACTGCTCATCCTGATCTCGCTCATGGGTCCTGACGACGGATGCACCCAGAAAGATCTGTGCGGACAGTGGCTGCTCCCCAAACAGACCGTCCACTCCATCCTGAAAAACATGATCCGCAAGGGGCTGATCTGCCTGGAAGCTTCCGACGGGGACAAACGGTCCAAAAAGATCCGTTTTACGGAAGAAGGCCGCGAAGCCGCAAAGCAGGTTACAGACGCCCTTTTTGATATGGAGAGCCATATCTGGGACCGGCTTGGTGGTCCCTCGACCAAAAACCTGCTCCATGTCCTGGCTCTTTTTAATCAGTTTATGAAGGAGGAAATGACTTGTGAGAAAGACCTTTTTTAAATACGTGATCCCCTCCATGCTGGCTTTCGCCCTGTCCGGCATCTATTCCATAGCGGACGGGTTTTTCGTAGGCAACGCCATCGGGGACAAAGCCCTTGCCGCCATCAATATCGCCTATCCGCTCACCGCCTTTTTGCAGGCTGTCGGCACCGGCATCGGCATGGGCGGCGCCGTGGAATACTCGATCCAGACCGGAGGCGGCGACCCGAAAGGCGCGAAAAAATATTTCGGTATGTCCGTTATCCTTCTTGTCATCGCCGGCGTCGGCCTCACCTTCGTTTTCCTGGCTTCGTCTCCCGCCATACTCAAGCTGTTCGGAGCGTCCGGCCAGATCTATGGCCTTGCCAGGGAATATATGTTTTACATCAGCCTGGGAGCCTTGTTCCAAGTTCTGGGCACCGGCCTTGTCCCTCTGATCCGGAACATGGGCGGCGCCGTCACGGCCATGGCCGCTATGATCGCCGGTTTCCTGACAAACATCTTACTGGACTACCTTTTTGTATGGGTCCTTCCTCTGGGTATGGCCGGCGCCGCGGTGGCCACCGGTATCGGACAGTTGATGTCGTTTATCGTATGCGCGGGATTTTTCTTTGTCCGCAGGGAAAAACCCATCCTGCGTTTCGGCGCGGAAGGCGCCCACATGATCCGGCGCATCCTGCTCATCGGCCTGTCCCCCATGGGACTGACCTTTTCCCCCAACATCACGCTGATCCTCGTCAATCGGAGCGCCGCGTCCGTGGGCGGCAACGACGCGGTCACCTGTTATGCCCTGATCAGCTACCTGTCCTGCATCGTCATGCTGCTTTTGCAGGGGATCAGCGACGGCTGTCAGCCGCTGATCAGCCTGTCGTTTGGCCGGGGGGACCACGACGGCACGCGTAAGCTCCGGAACATGGCTTATCGGTTTTCCTTTATCGTTGCCGCCATCGCCATGTCCGGCCTGTATCTTTTCCGGACGCCGGCCATCGCCCTTTTCGGCGCGTCGGATCGGATCGTCGGCGATGTGGCCCATGTTTTGCCCATCTTTCTCATCGGATACCTTTTCGTCAGCTTTACGCGGGTATCCACCGCTTATTTTTACGCCGCTGACCGGAATCTTCCCGCCTATCTTCTGATCTACGGGGAACCGGTGATCCTGCTGCTGCTTTTGGTCCTTCTTCCCGCTTTCACGGGGAGCGTACTGGGCACATGGCTTGCCGTTCCTTTGTCCCAGCTGACGGCCATGTTCCTTGCCATCGGTCTTATAGCCGCGGACTCGGCAAAAAACCGGAAACACAAAGAAGACGCTGCCCGGGTTTGATCCCGGGCGGCGTCTTCTCGCTTTTTACATATATTTTATTGTCTTCTTACTGTACAGCGTATTTCGCGAGTACGTTTGAAAAATTCGCGTTCTCACCCTCAAAATCCACAGTAATGGTATTCCGGGGATCTAAACTCATCATTCCTAAAATTGATTTCGCATCTAACGCAATTTTATTGAAGTATACATCGATATCAAAATCACATTTGGATGCGGCTTTCACAAATTCCTTCGCGCCGTCAAGGTCATTCAGTCTTATCTGGGTCTGCATGATCACTACCTCCTAACTAAATAAACTTCGAGCTTCCTTTTGGAAATCCAGTATATTACTACCACAACTTTTTGTCCTTGTCAAAATCCCGGCGTCTGATCTTTTGGTCGCGAAAAT